>CASDHD010000049.1 GCA_949280095.1 uncultured Bacilli bacterium | reverse complement strand
GAATTGGTGATGGTTCAGGAGGTGGATCTGGTTCAGGCTCAGGAAGTGGGGATGGTTCAGGCTCAGGAAGTGGTGATGGAACTGGTGATGGCTCTGGCGGCGGTGAAGTAGAAAACCCAGATGAAGTAAAACCAGATAGACCATCAGGCCCAGATTTAAGTAACTCTGCTCCAACAGATTCGAATAGTGATCCTTTGCTTCTTGGAGGTGCAAGTGCTCAAAGTTTAGCCGCATTTTCAAATGATTTAAGCCAATATATGGAAGATCAAATGGAATTAGATGTCATGTTTGATTTAGAAGAAAATGAGGAAATAGATTCAGGATTAGGTCGTTAATAAGTTTTTATAAAAGTAAATATAAGTGGAATCATTAAGAAAAAAGAAAGTGGTGAAAGGAAATGAAAAAGGGCGACAAAAAATGGTACCAATCGGTTTCTAATTGGATATTCCTAATTGCATGCATAATCTTTGTTCCAATTATTCTTATGAACTTAAGTATTATGATGCAAGCCAAGAAAGATAAAGATGCAGTACCTAGTGTGTTTGGCATAAAACCATTTATGGTCTTATCTGGTTCCATGGAAACTGAAATCCAAATTGGAGATTTGATTCTTACCCGAGTAGTGGATCCTAGTACTTTAAAAGTAAATGATGTTATTGCTTTTAGAGACGCAGAGAACACTGTTACTACACACCGTATTATTGATATTGTTGTACAAGATGGAGAAACTTACTTTATTACTAAAGGAGATAACAACAATGCACAAGATAGAAATTTAGTTGAATACGAGGATGTAGAAGGAATTTACATAGGTCGAATTCCTGGAATTGGTTCAATAATGAAAAGTTTGTCAGAACCAACAACGATTCTAATTATTGTTGTCGGAATTACGATTATATTTGTCATTGGATTTACGATTTCTAACCGTAAACAAAGAGAATTAGAAAGACAAGAGTTCCTTGAATATAAGAGGTTAAGAGAACAAGATACTGTTTCTCCTAAAAATGAACAAAGATATGTAGAAGAAGAAAAAGTTTCTTATGAAGAACCACAAGAAGAAAGATATTATGAAGAAGATGAAGAGGAATTCTATGAGGAAGAGGAACAAGAGGAAGTAGAAGAAATTCCAGAAGAAAAGTATGAAGAAATTGAATCTTATTCTGAGGAAATACAAGATGAGGAAGCAACTCCTTCTTACAAAGATAATGAGGAAGAAGAGTTTAGAAAATTCAAGGAAGAAAAAGAAAAAGCGAAAAAAGAAGCTCTAGAAGAAGAAATAAAAAGGCAAGAAGAAAAAGAAAGACAAGAGTTTCTTGAATATAAAAGAATGAAAGAAGAAGAGGAAAGAAGAAAACAGGAAGAAAAAGAAAGACAAGAGTTTTTAGAATTTAAAAGATATAAAGAACAATTAGAAAGAGAAAAACAACAAAATTCCTCACATGACGATGTTTAAGCCATCGAAAAAGGCTTAAATTAAAAAAGTTGTAAACAGTCCGCTTGGATGTTTACATAGATATGGAAGTCTACATAACTTCCTAGAACATAGCCTAGTAGGTTATGTAAGAAAATAAAAAATATTATAAAGAAGGAGGTGAAACAATGAACAAGAAATTTACTGTATTAGTCGGTTTATTAATGGCTGTTGCAGTTACAGGTTATTCTGTAAGTGGAACTTATGCTAAATATACTGAAGATTTTGCTGGAGCTACTTCAACTGCAACTGTTGCTAAATGGGATGTTACAGTTGGTGATCTTAGTAGTGCAGACAATGGCGCAGATCAAACATTTACATTTGATTTATTCAAAAATGCTAAAGCTTCAAATAAGTCATTAATTGATGGTGTTGCTGATAACATGATTGCACCAGGATCTTCAGGAGCTTTTACTATTAAAATCAAAAATAGTTCTGATGTTAAGGTTGCGGTTTCAGTAGATTTTACTGAAAATAATACAGCTGGTGTACCTCTAGAATATAGAGTGGCTGGAGGAACATGGTCTTCAAGTTTAACTGATGTGGCTGCAACTGCAATAACTGATGATGCTCTTAACGCTGATGGTGAATATGAAGTAAAAGTCGAATGGCGTTGGGATTACGATGCTAATACTACAAATACAACTGGTGGTAAAGACGATACAACTATAGGTAAAGATTCAGCTGCTGCTAATCGTACTACTGTAACTGTAGATGCTACTGTAACTGTATCTCAAGTTGCTGCTGCTTAATTTAAGTAAAGGCATATGGAAGTTTTTAACTTCCAAATAAATCTATGAATATTCATAGATTTATTCGGGAATTAAATGCAAGATGGGAAGAAAGGAGTAAAAAATATGAAACCTTTGAAAAAATTGCAAGATAATTTGAAAGATAAGTTACAAAATAATGATTTTTTGAAGGATGATAATGATGAAGAAGAAAAAGACAAAAAGCGTATTATTATCTACATTATTATTATCATTATTTTGCTTCTTTTGTTGATTACGAGTTGTACTTCTGGTTTTTTTGGAAAACTAGGAAATCTTTTCCGTAATGAAGGTAATTATACAATTGATAAAGATACAAATCAAAAGGAAGAAGTTTTAAATCAAAATTTGCAGTTTGAAAGTAATTATTATGAAATGTCTGTTACAGATAGTAATTTAAAAATAGGTTTTACTTATAATAGTATTGCACCAGAATCATTTACCTGTGTTACAAGCGATGCAAGTATTGCCACATGTTATGTAAGCGATGGATATGTAGTTCTAAATCCTAAAGGTGTTGGAGATATAAGTGTTTATTTACAAACTACGACGAATGGCAAGATTTATAAAGCAAGTACTAAAGTTAGTATAGGAGATGCTACAAGAGAAATTGAACTTGAACAAACTTCTGGAACTATTTATTTAGGTAGCAATAAATCAAAGAGTATACCATTTAGTCTAAAAGGGCTTAGCGGAGAAGTAAGTGCTTCTTCTAGTAATTCATCAGTTGCAACAGCAAGCATAGTAGATGGTGTTTTAGTTGTTAAGGGTGTAAAGAGTGGAACAGCTACCATTACTGTTAGTTTAACCTATAATGGTCAAGTATATACTGCAGAATATGAAGTAAAAGTAGTAGATGGAAAAAATCCAAATGCGGTTTCAAAACCAACTAGTACTGGTTCTTCAACTAATCCTAGCAGTCCAGGAAGTTCAGGATCTTCAGGAAATACAACGACTCCTGGGAATCCAAGTGGTCCAGGAGGAGAAAAACCAACTGATCCAAGTCAACCTAGTACTCCAGATGTTCCAAAGGAAGTAAAACGTTCTATTCAAATTCTTCATTGGCCTTCTACATGTTTCTTAGAAAACGATGAATTATGTATTATAAAATATCAAGTAGTAGAAACTATTGATGGAAAAAATCCTACTGTTGTACAAGAAGATATTAGTAATATTATTGTTGGACTTGATAATGAGAATATTACAAAGACAATGCTTCCTATTAATGAAGAAGGAATAGGAGAGATTATTCTTAAACCAAATTCTTCTATGACTCCAACAAATGTAGTAGTTACATTAGGACTTAAAGATAATAATGATAGTGTTATAAATAAAACAATTAACTTTAAAAATCATGATGGATACGAACTTAAAACGGATCGTGATAATTATACAATGGCTCTTTCCGTTGATAAAGATGGAAATAATGTAGGTACAAAGACTATTATATTAAATAGCCATGACAGAGCGTTGTTTACTGGTGAAATTGCTTGGACTTATGTTGATAATGTACTTACTATTTTAGACAAAGATAATCCAAGTACAAGAATTGTTGTTTCTGTAGATGATCCAGCAAATGCTCTTACTTATTTAGGAGTTATATACGATTCTGTTACTGATGGAAGTGGTCCTACAAGTTTACCAATTGAAATTAAAGCCAATAAAACTGGAGAGATATACTTCACAGCAAAAGGATATGTTAATGGTGTTGAAATTGATAGTGTAGCAACATTTAAATTAACAATTACTCAAAAATATATTGTAAATCTATATTCAAATGGTGGATATTTCGATATCTTAAATAAGGATGATGAAACAAGTACAGTAAGAACTTATTCTTTAGAACTTGGAGATGTACTAGGTTTAAGTAATATTGAGCCTTTCATGAGTGCAGACTCTACAAATTGTACATATTATGCATTTATTGGATACGATGAAAATAAAAATAGTACAACGGCAAGTATTACAGGAGATTATACGATAACAGAAAATACAAAACCAATTACGAATTTATATGCTATTTATGATCAATCAAGTGCTATTGAAACACCTGATGATAAAGTGTATAAAACATTTTGGATATTTGATCCAGATTTGTTTAGTAATAAAGAAGCAAACGATCAAACACTTATCTATCCTGGTGCTAAAGGTGAATATAAAATTAATTTATATAATGATACTGGAGTTGATATTCAAATCGTTGGCTTTACTTTAGCAGAAGATACAGTTTGTGTTAATGAAGGATGCTTAAATATGGGATATATCCTTAAATACGATGGGTTCCATTATTTAGGAAATAATGTACAAGCTACTTGTGGTAGTGATAATAAGCAGTATTGTAATAGTAATTATTTCCTTTTAAACCAAGGAAACAAAACAACTAGAAATACAAAAGAGATTAATTTTATAGAAGAAGGTTACCCAATAATTACTATCAAGGCAAAATCTTCTGAAACAATTAACTTTGCTGAAGTTTGGTTGAATTGGAAATGGGTAGATATCAATAATGCTTTAGACACCGCAATCGGTAAAAAAGCTGCAACAACGGATGAAGAAAATGTTAATGATATTTACGGATTTAGTTTAGGAATTCACTATAAAAACGTAACAGATAGTTGTTCGCTAGATTAAGAAAAAGAGGGGTAAAAAATGAAAATCATAAAGAAGATTGGCATAGCCATTGCTACACTTCTACTGATATTACTCTTAGCCTTTAATGTTTATAACTTCTTCTGTATCCAAATTTTGGGGAAGGATTTAGCAACAATAAATGGCTATGGAGTATTAGAAGTCATTTCTGGTTCTATGGAACCGACCATACATATTGGAGATATGATTTTAGTAGATACAAAAGCAGATGATTATAAGCCAGATGATATTATTACATTTTATGATGTTGAGGGCGTTTTCGTTACCCATAGAATTGTTTCTATCTATGATGGAATGATGATTACAAAGGGTGATAACAATAATACTGAAGATGCGCCTTTGAGTGTAGATCGTATTATTGGAAAATGTGTTATGCAACTAAGTGGGTTGGGTAAATTAACAGCTGCCTTAAAAAGTCCATTTACGATGGTAATGGTCTTGCTAATTGGAATTATGATTTGCTTTTTGGTAAGCACTGATAAAAATGGAAATCCTGTTTTAACGGAAGAAGAAATAGAATTTCAAAAATTTAGGGAAGAAAAAAGAGCAAAAGAAGCTCTGGAAAAAAAGAGAAAGGTGAAATAAAATGAAAGGATTATTACAGAGTAAGAAATTTCGAAAAAATTTGGGTAAATGGTTATTCATGTATGCAGGAGTAATGTTACTTCTTACGACTGTAATAACCTATTCTAAATATATTAGCAGTTTTAATGGGTCAGATAATGCCTCTACGGCTCGTTTTGACTTAAGCGTATATTGCGTGAATAATAGTGGAGATGTATGTGATACAGCTATTTTGCGTAAAATTACAGAAGATACTCCAGATAATGAATTGACATTTAATTACTCTTTTGTAGTAGATACAACTAAAATGGATGTAAAATCTAACTTAAAACTCTTGATTTTTGTTGACAAATCGTTTATAATAGAGGACATTTCAACGGGATATAACGAAATAGAGTGTGAAAATAGTGATACGACAACGTGTCCAGAGAATAGTACAATGTATATTTTAGATAATATCTATTTACCAACTAATTTTAATTTAACTTTTACAATGCGTGTCAAATATGATAAATCGAAGATTGAAGAATTAGCTGATTATACAGATGAAAATAATCCATTGTCTAAGGAAGTTGTTGCTATAGGATATAAAGTTGAACAAATAGGTTCATAAAAATATAGAATAAAACAATATGTTTAAGATAAACATTAAAGGAGGTGATGCTTATTTTAGACGTAGGGAAAATAAAATATAACAAGAAGTTCTACAAAGCTATTATTTATACAACTTTGGTATTGAACATATTGAGTTACGGTATTTTTCCTAAGTCACAGTCAAAATATAAAGAGGAAGTAGATAATGAAGTCGTGTATACAGCAAAACTGTATACTGAAGAAAAACGTATCATAACTACTGATAAAGATATTGAAATAACCGATATCAAGTTAGTAGAAGATGACTATCGTTATGTTCCAGATGCTCAAAATGCATTTTTTGAATATTCAATTCCTGATGCAGAGGGTAAACTTGATTTTGCTAATATAAATAGTAATATTAAATTTACTGTTACAAACACAAATGGAATAGTAAATGGTAGTTGTAGTGTAGTAAAACAAGTCCAACGTGATTCAAAGGGTATTGTTTGGTGTACAGGAAGTTCTTTAGCTTCTGGTGTAACACTTACAATTAACGCGAAAGACACTTATGTAGATAGTAGTCCTTCTAAGATAGAAACTGTTAATGTGACTATCAAAGGAACAGCTACTTATACAAGAAGAGCTTATGATGAAATAGTTGAGGCAGTTAGTCCAAAAATATTGGCACTAAATAGTCCAGGAGATTGTACTAATTTTGATAAAATGTTAGAGGAGTATGATGCATATTATGCTGAAAATGCTCTTTATTGGTACAATAAAGATACTGGAGAAAATTCAACAGCATCATTTTCTGAAATTGATGCAATCAAAAAATACGTTGCAATGTATGGTGTTGATTCATCTAGTTGTAATTTAGCGAATTTGGATATTCCGGGAATATCTTCTGTGAAGGTTGTTACGGATGTTACCAATACTCTAAAACGATATGTTTATACAATTGAGGACAATTTTGTAGGATATGCTAAAACATATACACAAGATGCTGGTTCTAAAGAAATGTATTTTACAACGAGTGATGGATATAGTTTTGTTGATGAAACAGACAGCTCGAAGTGGCAAAATATTTTTATAGAATATTTGAAAAAGTTTTACTCAACTGAAAATCCAGAAGATATTGCTGAATATGTAGACATTTTATCAGTGTTGCAAAACCCAGTAATTGAATCTGAGATACCTAACGGAGTACTTCATACCTTTAAAGATGGCAAAGTTGTCATTGAACCTTCGCTTTTAGATTATATTTATAATTCTAAACATAAAGAAGAAGGTAAATTAAGGGTAACGGTTTTAAATAATGGATCGCTAGATAGAGATGAAATTAAAGAACAAAAGAATAAGATGTATCTTACTTTTATAGATAATCTAGATGTTGTTTATGGTGATTCTTATGATGCGAATACATTAATTTCTTTATGGACAACAGGTACGAATGCAAATAGTGAGCAGAGTAATTTAATTTCTGATTATATTACGAGGTATTCTTTACCAGAAAATGGTATGTATATTGATGGTCTTCTAGATTATCGAGAAGGATATTTCAGTTCACTTTATAATTTTAGTGTTTACATTTATAGCGATGGAACTTATAATTGGTTTGAAATTTTACCATTAGGTAGAATTTATGATGGTTATGTGTTACATGCTCTTAACTTGAATATGTCAGAAGATCAAAACAAACAAGAAGAATATTTAAGAAGAATTGAACGCTTAAATAAATATTATGGAATAGACAAGCCAGCCTCTACAGAAGAAAGCATTACGTATATGCGTGATGCAGACGGTAATATTACGGGTTATGTTAGAATTCAACATCTAAATGGTAATATTAATAATGTACGTTATATAGCTTATGAGGGTGGTGATCCATCTACTTATCCAGAAGAAACAACAACATCTAACAGTAATACTGAAATTACTACCGATAAGATTGACGATGAGATTGATACTACTAATGGAGTAGGGTCTGGAGATTCTGTAGACATCATGGATGATACGGAATTGAAGGATAGCGCGAGCGCTGATTCAAATCTTTCAGGGGAAGATAAGGAAGGTAAACAAGACAATCTAGTCGATAATAATGAGGTTTTCGAAGATGTAGATGATAAGATGGATAATGATGATGTAAGTCCAGAAATTCCTCTTGATGATAGTGACGCAACAAGTATAAATCCTACTGTTAGTAACAGTAGCAGTGTACAAGATGCTGGAACAAGTTCAGTTCCTAGTCCAAGTACAAATAATAGCATAGAAAGTATAAATGAGATTCAAATTGAAGTTCCACCTGTAAATACACAATAATGTAATTACAGGAAGGAAAGTCAAGTGTTCCGGTTTTCTTAAATTTATTTTAAATACCGGTCAATAAAAATTTAAAGTAAATTATTGTTAATTTACTAGTAAATAGAGATCTCAAATTGACAATTGAAAACTGGAGTGAAAAACTTATACTTTCGAAATAACAAGAAAAGTGAGACAGTGTTCTCCTTTTTTTTATTTATTTTTCAAAATTTACGAATTTGGAAGATTGACTAAGTAAAAAAGGAAAATTTGTCTAGGCAGATT
>CASDHD010000048.1 GCA_949280095.1 uncultured Bacilli bacterium | reverse complement strand
TCTCACCTCCTACTTATATTATTAAACGCAAATTTGTAATTTCCTTTTTTTAGAGATGAAAAAATAAAAAAACTACCAAGATTTATTATATTTCTTGCTAGTTTGAGTAAACAATGAGAAAAGAAAATCGAAAAAGTATTTAACCTACCATTACCAAAATACACCTCCTATATTTTTTTTCTACGATTTTTAAATTGAACAAAATCTAAAAGAAGTAAACTAAAAATAACAAGAATATTACAAAAAGCTACAAATCCCGACCAAACTACAATTGGAATAAAATGTCCAAGAAAAGGAATTCGTTTTTCCATCACTCCTATAAGATTTGCGCTAGTTACAAGTCCTTCATCATTTATAGTATTATTATCTCCTTTCGTTTCTAGATAAATTTCTCCAGTTTTTGCATTACTCTTTTTGTCCACTACTCTATGGAGTAAAGTCATACCATTTGAAATGTTTGCATTTGATACATAAGCAATAATATCACCATGCTCGATTTCTTTAATATCTTTTTTTTCAACAATCACAACATCATACAACTTTAATGCAGGAGACATACTTTCTGTCACAATAGGATAAAGCATTCTATTTGCATCTTTCTCTATCTTGTGGGGAAATAGAAAAAGAAAATAAAAACTACAAATTGATAAAAGAAGTAAAACATTTAAAATGCATAAAGTAAGACTCTTCCAAATCTTTACCTTTTTAGAATTTTTATTTAATAATGTTACAACAACTTGATTTTCATCTTCTTTTTCTCTAATTTCTTCACCATGCAAAATTTCTAATATCGAAACACCAAGAATTTTAGAAAGTTCTTCTAATAAACTAATATCAGGACATCCAAGTCCCCTTTCCCAACGACTCACCGCTCTATCTGTAATTTTAAGACAGTCAGCTAAATCTTTCTGAGTTAACTTGTATTCTTTTCTTTTATTTGCAATAAACAATCCAATTTTTTCATAATCCATACTATCACCTGTAAAAATTTTACAAAAAAAGAAAAAGGAAAACAACAAAGTCTTCCTTGAGTTCCAAATCCATGCTTGCTTTTACTTAATAAATAAGACAAAAGAAATAATAAAAAATACAATTCCTAAAAATAAAGTAATTCGACTAATTAAAAGTTCAATTCCACGTTCTTTTGCATTTTGAAATAAACTTTCATTTCCGCCCGTAATAATTTGAGCAGAATCACTAGCTTTATTACTTTGAAGTAATACAATAGCAATTAACAAAATTGACACAACCAATAAAATATTTTCTAACATGTTTAACACATCCATTCGTTTAAGTATATTACCATAATTCTAAAAAAAACGCAAATTCTACAGATAGTTTTCTATAATTTCAAAAATTTCATCTTTTCCTTTTTTAGAAATTGTTGAAAATGGTATAAAATTTTCTCCTTCTTGTAATTTCAATGTATCGCGAATCAACTTATCTTGCTTCAAACGATTATTTTTCGTCACCTTATCATACTTTGTTGCTACTACAGTGATATTTAAATTGTAATATTTTAAAAAGTTATACATAAGCACATCGTCTTCTGTAGGTTTATGACGATAATCGACAAGCAAAAATACATGTTTTAATTCACTACGATTTTTTAAATATTCCTCAATCATCATTCCCATTTTTTTACTCGTACCTTTATCTACTTTTGCATAACCATAACCAGGAACATCAATTAAATAAAATAGTTCATTAACAAAATAGAAATTTAAAGTCTGCGTTTTACCTGGCTTAGAACTTGTTCTAGCATAATTCTTACGACTAATTAAAGTGTTAATAAAACTACTTTTTCCTACATTACTTCTACCTACTAACAAAAATTCACATTTTTTATCACTTGGATACTGACTTTGTCTTACAGCAATATTTTTTAACTCTACAGTCTTGATTTCCATATAAAATCACCTGCCACCATTATACAAGAAACAACATATATTTGCAAACAGCAAAATAAAATAAAATTTTTACAAAAAAATTGAATTTCCTAAAGACATTTCATTTCCCATAAACTTCTAACTGACACATTGATTTTCTATTTTCATAAAAGGCAGAATGTAACTCTCTTATTTTTTCATGAATACCTTGCACTACTTGTAAATAACCACTATTTTCATGTAATGTTAAAATAGAAATCGCATAAGGATTTTCATCATCTAAGCTTAAACCAATATCATGATAATAATCACCATAGCTACCATATTTATGATAAATTTTGATTTCATCTGTATTGAAAGCGTTTCTTTCATTATTATCCATAATACTTTTCAAAAATGGTCCATATTCTTCATTCTCTGTGATAATCTTATACGCTTCTTTCAAGTAAATATTAGTATCTTCTGCAGTTTGATTTCCAAAATTATCTCCACCAGTTAAAATAACTTTTGCACCTAAACTTTGTCCATATGCCTTTAATGTATTAAAGCCAATATAATCAAGAAGCATTAAATGCGCTGAATTATCACTAACCGTTATGGCATACGTAATCAAATCACGCAAAGTAACTTTTTCACCAATACTTCTAGTTGCCATTCCGCTACTAAAGGCTTTTTTATAATTTGCAGTATAAGTAACGGTTTCTGTATCCAAATCAACTTCTCCAGCAATTGCTTTATTAATTAAATATATGGCATCAACAATTTTTATTAAACTACACCCATAATATACAGTTGTAGGTTTATAAGTATAAGAAAAACCAGTAGTTAGGTCTTCATAAAGTACTGAAGTTTGATAACGATTTGCTGTAATAAAAGCATCAACTTCCTTTTGTTTTTTCTCTAATGCCTCTGTCATTTCTTCTTCATTAAATTCACGAGTTAAACATGCCTTATAATTTTCTTCTTGTTCTTTTTTTATACGTTCCTCTTCTTCTTTTTGCTTTTTAGTGATTAATAATCCGCGAAGATTTTCCTGTTTTTGAACATACTGTACACCATAATGGATTCCACCACTTATTAAAAGTAATAATATAAAAAATGGAATAATTTTTAAATGCCTTTTCTTTTTTCGCTTTGCCATATTAAACACCTACTACTACTATTTTTACTTATTCATAATACCATATTTTATGCAAAAGAAAAAGCGGAAGCAAATTCCACTTTTCATTTGTTTACTGATTATTCAATAATTTCAGAAACTACACCAGCACCAACAGTACGTCCACCTTCACGGATAGAGAATTTTGTACCGTTTTCAAGAGCAACTGGAGCAATTAGTTCTACTGTCATATCAACATTATCACCAGGCATTACCATTTCAACTCCACTTGGAAGTTCGATAACACCAGTAACGTCAGTTGTACGGAAATAGAATTGTGGTCTGTAGTTTGAGAAGAATGGAGTATGACGTCCGCCTTCTTCTTTACTTAGAACATATACACTAGCTTTGAATTTATGATGTGGAGTAACACTTCCAGGTTTAGCTAGAACTTGACCACGTTCAACGTCGTCACGAGCAACACCACGAAGAAGTACACCAGCATTGTCTCCAGCTTGAGCAAAGTCTAATTGTTTTCTAAACATTTCAATTCCTGTACAAACAGTTTTAGAAGTATCTCTAAGACCAACGATTTCAACTTCATCATTAAGATTTAATTGTCCACGTTCAACACGTCCAGTAACAACTGTACCACGTCCAGAAATTGTGAATACGTCTTCAATACTCATTAAGAACGGTTTATCAGTATCACGAACTGGTGAATCGATATAATCATCAACAGCAGCCATTAAGTCACGAATAGCTTGAGCATTTGCTTCATCACCTTCAAGAGCCTTAAGAGCAGATCCACGGATGATAGGACATTCTGAATCGAAATTGTATTCTCCTAATAATTCTCTAATTTCCATTTCTACTAAATCTAATAGTTCTGGATCATCAACTTGGTCACATTTGTTCATGAATACAACAATTTTAGGTACACCAACTTGACGAGATAACAAGATATGTTCTCTAGTTTGTGGCATAGGTCCATCTGCAGCAGATACTACAAGGATTGCACCATCCATTTGAGCAGCACCAGTAATCATGTTTTTAACATAGTCAGCATGTCCTGGGCAGTCTACGTGAGCATAATGACGTTTTTCAGTTTCATACTCAACGTGAGCGGTATTAATTGTAATACCTCTTTCTCTTTCTTCTGGTGCTTTGTCGATATCAGCATAATCAACAAAGTTTCCAAAGTATTTTGTAATTGCAGCAGTTAATGTTGTTTTACCATGGTCAACGTGTCCAATAGTACCAATATTAACGTGTTCTTTTGAACGATCATATTTTTCTTTTGCCATCGTTTTTTCTCCTTTCAATTTACTATTCTATTTTATCTAATGCTTGAATGTTTTTCAAGTATTATTTTTAGTTAACGCTGTTTTTCTTTATGATTTCTTCAGCGATTGATTTTGGAACTTCTTCATAATGGTCTTTTTCCATTTGGAAGTTTCCACGTCCTTGGGTATTACTTCTTAAATCGGTTGCATAACCAAACATTTCTGATAGTGGCACCATAGCAATAATTCTTAAAGTATTACCAATAGATTCTTGTCCCATAGGACGTCCTCTACGACTTGTAAGGTCTCCCATTACATTACCCATATATTCTTCTGGAACGTCTACAACCACTTTCATGATTGGTTCTAGAAGAACTGGTTTACATTTATTTTTAGCTTCTTTTAAAGCCATAGATGCAGCGATCTTAAATGCCATTTCACTTGAATCGACATCGTGGTAAGATCCATCAAATAACGTTGCTTTTACATCTACTAGTGGATAACCAGCTAAGATTCCGCCAGCCATAGCTTCTTGTAAACCTTTGTCTGTTACTGGAATATATTCACGAGGAACAACTCCACCAACGATTGCATCCACAAATTCATAACCTTTTTCAGGATTTGGTTCAAATTTAACCCAAACATGTCCATATTGTCCACGTCCGCCTGATTGTTTAATGTACTTACCTTCACATTCACCCATTTGTGTGATGGTTTCACGATAAGCCACTTGTGGTCTACCTTTGTTACATTCAACGTTAAATTCACGTTTCATACGATCTACAATAATGTCTAAGTGTAATTCTCCCATTCCAGAAAGTACTGTTTGACCAGTTTCAGTATCGGTTTTTACACGAAGGGTTGGATCTTCTTCAACTAGTTTTGCAATCGCAATTGCCATTTTGTCTTGGTCATTTTTAGATTTTGGTTCAATCGCAATATCAATAACTGGTTCTGGGAATTCCATACCTTTCATGATACAGAAGTTCTTTTCATCACATAATGTATCAGCGGTTGTTGTATTTTTAAGTCCTACTGCAGCAGCAATTTCTCCTGCATATACTTCTGTAATTTCTTTTCTTTGATTTGCATGCATTTGTAAAATACGTCCAATTCTTTCTTTTTCTCCCTTAGTAGAGTTTAAAACGTATGAACCACTTTTTAATACTCCTGAATATACACGGAAGAATGAAAGTCTACCAACAAATGGGTCTGTCATGATTTTGAATGCTAATGCTGTGAATGGTTCAGAATCACTTGGATGACGTTTAACGTCATTTCCACTCTTATCTGTACACTCGATTGCTTCTACATCAGTAGGGGCTGGTAAATAATCAATAACTGCATCTAATATTGGTCTTGTACCTTTGTTTCCTAATGCATCAGCACATAACATTGGGAAGAATTCAACAGATAATGTTGCTTTTCTAATAGCAGCTTTCAACGCGTCTACTGTAATTTCTCCACCATCTAAATATACCATCATTAGCTCTTCATCAAAATCTGCAACAGCTTCAATTAACTTAGTACGGTATTCTTCAGCTTTTGCAGTCATATCACTTGGAATTTCAATTTCTTCAAGTTCTTGTTGGTCAGTATCATCATATTTATATGCTTTCATGGTGACTAAATCAATATAACCTTTATAATCTGCTTCTGCACCAATTGGTAACATAATAGGAGCTGCATTTGCACCTAATCTATCTTTAATTGTTCCTAAACTAAAATAGAAATCTGCACCCATTTTCCCCATTTTGTTTGCACAAATCATTCTTGGAACTTTGTATTCATTCGCTTGTCTCCAAACTGTTTCTGCTTGCGGTTCAACACCTGCTTGAGCATCTAACAAAAGGATTGCACCATCTAATACTCTTAGTGAACGTTGCACTTCAATAGTAAAATCTACGTGCCCTGGAGTATCAATAATATTTAAACGATATCCTTTCCAATGACAAGTAGTTGCAGCAGATGTAATTGTGATACCTCTTTCTTTTTCTTGATCCATCCAGTCCATTTGACTTTCTCCAGCGTGAGTCTCTCCAATTTTATGTGTTATTCCAGTAAGGAATAAAATTCTTTCTGTAGTAGTTGTTTTACCAGCATCAATATGGGCCATAATCCCAAAATTTCTTAATTTATCTATAGAAACATCTCTTGCCATAGTATCCTCCTACCATCTATAGTGAGCAAATGCTTTATTTGCTTCAGCCATCTTGTGAGTATCCTCACGCTTTTTAACAGCGCCACCAGTTCCTTCGGCAGCATCCATAAGTTCATTCGCTAAATTAATAGCCATTCCCTTACCATTTCTTAATTTTGCATAATTAACAAGCCAACGAAGCGCTAATGCTTGACTTCTATCGTCATTAACTTCTAGCGGTACTTGATAATTACTTCCACCAACACGACGAGTTTTAACTTCAAGTGCTGGTTTAATATTTTCTAAAGCTTGATTATAAACATCCATTGGTTCTTTACCAGTTTTTTCTTTTATAATATCAAATGCTTCATAAAGAATTTTTTGAGCAGTACCTTTTTTTCCATCTTGCATAATTTGGTTAACTAATTTAGTAACAACTTTTGAATTATACACTGGATCTGGTAGTACGTCTCTTTTAATTGCTCTTCTTTTACGCATTTTTATTTCCTCCTTTATCTATTATTTTTATTTCTTTGGTTTTTTTGTTCCGTATTTACTACGCCCTTGTTGTCTATTTTGAACTCCTTGAGTATCAAGTGTTCCACGTACAATGTGATAACGAACACCGATTAAGTCTTTAACACGTCCACCACGTACTAAAACAACACTATGTTCTTGTAAGTTATGTCCCTCTCCAGGAATATACGCATCAATTTCTTTACCATTAGAAAGTCTAACACGAGCATATTTACGTAATGCTGAGTTTGGTTTTTTTGGTGTCTTTGTACCTACACGAGTACATACTCCTCTTTTTTGGGGACTTTTTTGATCAGTTTGTTTTCTTTCAAGTGTATTAAATCCAACATTTAAAACAGGACTTTTACTCTTTTTGGTTTTCTTCTTTCTTTTGTTCGTAACTAATTGGTTAATTGTAGACATATTGTCCTCCTTCCATTAACACACACCCCGGTGTATCAAATATTTGATTAAATGAAGTTCTACCTAAATAGAACTTCCCTTAAAACCATGATTACTATATCACTCATATTATATGAAAGTCAAGAAAAAAATATGACTAAAATCATATTCTCTCTTTCTTATTTTTCATAGCCTTTCGTTGTATAACTATTACATTTTATAAATCCTTTGTATTCATATACGGTGCCATTCTTTTGAATCACCGCATATCCATCACAAGTCTCATCATCAATTTCCATAGACTCTAAATAGCCATTATCCATCATTTCTTCGGCAGATATTTTTAAAGGTTCACCATTATTAGGATATAAAAATTTTGCATCTACATATTTTTTTTCAGCATCCACAAGTCGGTTTTCTAAATCCTTATAAATTGCTGATTTATTTTTATAGATAAAACCAAATATAGTTAAAAGTACAAAAATAAAAACAACAATAACACCCCATATAATATAGACTTTTGTCATTTTATTCATTATTCTTCACCCATTCTCCATTCTTGAAAATCTTTAGTTGTATAATCCTTACACGTAATATAAGATTTTACATCTAACGTATTCTTACTATTCTTTCTTACTAAAGCATATCCACTACAAGTATCTTTATCAGTTGTTGTCATATCACTCTCTTTTAAAAGTGTATCTTTTATTAGATTACTTGATAAAACAGTAATTGTTCCATTCCCAATTTCTCTGTCATAATAAGTTTCTATATATTGCAATGCCGCATTTTTTACATTTCTTTCTACTGTTGCATAGGTGACTTTCCCTGTTAAAGTTTCTTTAAAAGACTCTCCGAATTCACCCATTAATTGCATACTAAAAAATGTTGCTATAAAAAGAGCAATCAAAAGAATAGCGCAACATAATAACATTTGATTTAAACTAAAACCATGATTATTTAATTTCATAAAAATCACCACTTAGCCACTTATTATATACTAAGTTTCTAAAATTGACAAATATTATTCACATTGTCTTTCTTTAATAATAAATGGACCAAATTCAGTAGCAGTTAGACACGCTCTGTTATAACGAATAGATTTATATCCTAAGCCATTACATATGGTATTAGAACCATCTTCATAATTTACTGTTTCTTCAGATAAACAAAACATTGGATCTTGACCGTTTCTTACTCTAAAGTAATCCGTAAATACAATTACAATCCATACAAATAATACTATAAGAATTGCAACTTTAATAATTGTTATTATTGTTTTTTTCATACTATCACCTATTATAATTATACAAGACAATAAATATGAATTCAATAAAAAGAGGCAATTAATTAATAAAGTACACATGAATAACAAGAACTATGTTACAACTTTTTAGGGAATGGTATGTGAGAACAATTTATATGGAATTTTAAAGACATTTTAACATCAATGAAGAATTTTTAGAATCTTTTGCGACTTACAAAATGAATTAGAAAAAATCACCCAACTTTTGCAGTTAAAATTTAATGAATATAAAACCAAGCTAGGTACTACCTA
>CASDHD010000047.1 GCA_949280095.1 uncultured Bacilli bacterium | reverse complement strand
AAAATTGCAGTTGATGGTGAAATAATATTAGGTTCTGCTCATTTTGATGATTCATTTTTAACTGGAGAAAGTAAGCCAATTAGTAAAACTATTGGAAGCAAAGTATTAGCAGGAAGTATCAATTTTGATGGTTATATTGAATATAAGGCTGAAAGAATAGGCAAGGAATCGACTGTTTCTGAAATTGTTAAATTGGTAGTAGAAGCTACTAATACGAAAGCTCCAATCTCGAAAGTTGCCGATAAGGTATCTGGAATTTTTGTACCATTTGTTATATTAGTGGCAATTATGACTTTTATATTATATTTTGTATTAACAAAAAACTTTGGAGAATCATTAATTACTTTTGTTACGATATTAGTAGTTGCTTGCCCTTGCAGTTTAGGACTTGCGACACCTTTAGCTATAGTTGTTAGTGAAGGATTATGTGCCTCAAATGGCATTTTAATTAAGAAAAGCGAAGTATTGGAGAATGTTGGTAAAGTAAATACAATTGTATTCGATAAGACTGGAACTTTAACTTATGGAAAGTTAAAAATAGCCGAAATTTTTAATTATAGTGATATGAATAATACAGAACTTTTACAAATTGTTGGTAGCGTCGAAAAAAATTCTAATCATCCAATAGGAAATGCTTTTGTTGATTATATGAAGGAATATAAACTTGAAAATTTGGAAGTTAATGATTTTGAAAATATGGCAGGCTTTGGCATTAAAGCCAAACTAGATAGTAAAGAAATAATATTAGGCAATGCAAAATTAGTTAATAAATATAAAATGAAAAATGATTACTTAGAAGCCGAAAGAGAGTTAACTAAAAATGGAAATTCTATAATTTATGTAATTATAGAGAAGAAAATCATAGCTTTGATTGGAGTGAATGATGTTGTAAGAGATAATGTTAGTGAAGTAATTACAGAGTTAAAAAGAAATAATATTGAAACTGTAATGTTAACAGGAGACAACGAAGAAACAGCACTAAAAATAGCCAAAGATGTAGGAATCGGTAAAGTAATAAGTAATGTAGTTCCATCTGAAAAAGCAGCTACTATTAAAAATTTAAAAAAACAAAATAAGTTTGTTATGATGTGTGGAGACGGAATTAATGATAGTCCTGCATTATCAAGTAGTGATATAGGTGTGAGCGTTAAAAGTGGAACAGATATAGCAATGGATTCATCTGATGTAATACTTACGCAAAATGATTTAAGAAGTATATTAAAATTAATCTATATTAGTAAAAAAACATTTAGAATTATTAAGGAGAATCTTTTTTGGGCATTTTTTTATAATTGTTTGATGATTCCTATTGCTATAGGTATTTTAAAGCCATTTGGCATTTCGATAAATCCAATGATGGCAAGTTTAGCAATGGTATTTAGTAGCATAACAGTAATTCTAAATACACTACGATTAAAAAAAATAAAATGATAAGGGATAGAAGAAATAATGAAAGTAATAAAAAAACATGTTTAGTCCAATTGGATGTACTGAAAAAGTTTGCCGAAATAGTTGGAAAGAAATTAGTAAATATTATGTGAATGCTTTATCAATCATAAAGACTTTGATAAATATTAATCCATTTGAATCAATAAAGAAAATATTTCATAGTGAATTATTATTTGCATAAAAGAAGAGTAACTTTTTTTAATCAATTATTCTACTTTTTAATTTCTAAAGTCTAAACTGTTACAAGAAACTTGTACTTTTGATTTAAAGATAATGACTTTTCGATAGAGAGTTAGTATAATATTTTTATATTGAGACTTATCAAAGTGATGTGGATAAAGATTTAGATGGAATTGGTTTATCAAGATGTTTTGAAAAAATTTAAATTCTTATTCTATTGAACAAGTAGATAAAAGAATTGATTTCCGAAGAGTAAAAAACTTAGAAATCTATTTAAAACACCATGCGATTTCTTTGACAACAAATATATATGAAATAGAAGATTGGCAAGGTGGAGATATTGTTGTATTTCAAAATCATATAGGAATTGTTTCAGATAAGAGAAATAAAAAAGGAATTTCCTTTGTTATCCATCATAGTAATCCTTATCAATTATTTTATGAAGAAGATATTTTAGAAAGAAGAAATGATTTAGTAGGGCATTATCGTATCAGTTAAATTTTAGAAAAACAATTTGACAATTGCTTATGAAAAAAGTATACTAAGTTCCTAATAAAGGGGGAACTTTGTTTTATGGAAAAAGAGTATATGGATGCAAAACAAATAACTTCAAGTGTTGTAGGGCTTTATTTAGAATTGGCAAAATTAAAAAAGCAAGGCAAAGAAGAAAGCGAAAAATATGTAAATTTTCTTTCTTTGTTATTAAAGGCATTGGAAGTTGAAAAAAGAAAGTATTTAATTCTTACTCCTAATGAAATTTATATAGAGTCTTGTAAGGATGTTCTTAAAAATACATCAAAAATAGAAAATGTTTTATTGTCACCAGATAAAGAGATAATAGTTGCACTTCGTATGCTTAATTTCTTAGATAAAAAAATGTATTATTCTTTATTCGATAGTACTCCTAAGGATAATGACGTGCATTACTATTTAGAAGAAGCCTTTTTAGGGGAACTAGTAAAGCATGTTTATAAGGTAGATTGTTTAGAAAAGGAAAGAATAATTGATTATGTGTATGCTATACTTGCTTCTTCTTCTACTTTCTGTTTTGAAGATTTAGCTTTTTTAAAATCAAACTTTCCTCTAAAGAAACAAGATTATATGGCAATTCAATATGATTTGCTTCCGAAAATAGAAGTGTTAAATGATAATTTATTTTCTTTTACGGATGCTGAGTTAACAAAAGATACAATTGCATTGGTTTTGTTTTTAAAAGCTAGTCTATCTTTTCACTCTTATAAAAGAAATGTTTTAGACGAAAATAATAATAATCTTCAATTAAAAGAAATTCTTGCTGCTATTTCAAGTCAAGAGTGTCATAAGATTTGTGAGTTACTTTCTCTTTTGAATGAGGAAGAACTAAAAAAAGATAGATCATTTTAAAGCTGTGTTCCTTTAAAAATACAACTTTTTTCTTCACCTCATAGACTTTATGGCATGAATTTGTTACAATAGAAATAGAAAAATAGGTGGGTGTATGAAGAGTAATAAAAAGAAAATCACTTTTACAGTACCCTGTTATAATTCTATGGATTATATGGAACGCTGTATTGAGTCTTTACTGGTTGGAAAAGAAGATGTAGAAATTATTATTGTCAATGATGGTTCTACGGATAAGACAAAGGATATTGCGGATAGGTATCAAAAAAAATATCCTAGTATTGTTCGTGTTATTCATAAAGAAAATGGTGGACATGGTAGTGGAGTGAATGCTGGACTTAAAGCAGCAACAGGAATGTATTTTAAAGTCGTTGATAGCGATGATTGGCTTGATGAAACAGCTCTTTTATCTTTGTTAGATAAATTGGGGGAAATGGAAAAAGCAAATGATTGTGTGGATTTGCTTGTCTGTAACTATATTTATGACCATTTGTACGAAAATAAAAGAAAAATAATGTCTTTTAAAAATGTTTTTCCTGAAAACGAAACTTGTACTTGGGCTTCTCTTGGTCATTTTAAACCGAGTCAATATTTGATAATGCATGCTTTAATTTATAAAACAAGTATTTTAAAAAAATGTAAATTAAAGTTACCAGAACATACTTTTTATGTGGATAACATAGTGGCATATCAACCATTTTCGCAGGTAGAAAGTATTTGTTATTTGAATTTGGATTTGTATCATTATTTTATTGGAAGAGCTGACCAATCGGTCAATGAAAGTGTGATGATTACGCGTGTTGATCAACAAATAAAAGTAACAAAAATTATTGCATCCTCTGTTGATTTGCGAAGGGTAAAAGAAACAAAACCCAAACTTTATGCCTATTTACTACGAATGCTTTCTATGATGATGACGATTTCATCAATTTATCTTCTTATGAAAGGGGATAAGGAATCTTTAGAAAAAAGAGAAGCGTTATGGGACTTTTTAAGGGAAACTGATTTTGTAACTTACAAAAAATTAAAATATTCTAAATTGGCAGGCCTTACATACTTGCCTAGTAAATTTGGTAATTTTATTACTTTAAAAGGGTATAAAATAGCCCAAAAAATATATAAATTTAATTGAGGAGTGATAAGATGCATGAACATCATCATCATGAGCATGAAAATATTAAACTTGCGTTTTTTCTGAATTTAGGATTTTCTCTGTTTGAGTTTATCGGTGGTATTGTTACGAATAGTGTTGCAATCTATTCCGATGCAATTCATGATTTAGGGGATTCTCTTGCTATTGGGATTTCTTATTTCTTGGAAAAAATTTCTCATAAAAAAGCAAATAAAAAATTAACTTATGGATATAAAAGATATTCTGTTTTAGGGGCATTTTTAACTTCAATGATTTTAATTTTAGGCTCTTGTTTTGTTTTATTTCATGCAGTAAAGCGAATTTTTAATCCAACAGAGGTTCAATTTACAGGAATGTTATTATTTTCTATATTTGGTATTTTGATTAACGGATTTGCCGCATATAAAACAAGTAGAAGTATTAATTTAAATGAAAAAAGTGTTAATTTACATATGCTTGAAGATGTACTGGGTTGGATTGCAGTATTAATTGGTTCTTTACTTATTAAAATAACAGGATGGAATGTTATAGATCCAATATTATCTATTATTATTTCACTTATAATTGGTGTTAAAGCTATTCAAAATGTAATAGGTGTAATCCAAGTTATGGTAGAGAGTGTCCCACCTTCTATTGACATTGAATTGCTTGAGAAAAAGATAGAATCTGTAAATAAAGTGGTAGGTGTACATCATGTTCACGTTTGGAGCTTGGATGGCGAAAATTCTTTTTTAACAATGCACGTTTTAATGGAAAAGAGTGTTACAAAAGAGAAATATGGAGCATTAAAATTGGAAATAAAAGAGAAACTAAAAGAAGAAGGAATTATGCATTCTACCATCGAATTGGAATATGATTTATGTAAAGAGGAAATTTGTGGGTAACAATTGTATTCTTCTTGCATATCTTATAGGGGATAGTTTTTTTTAATAAACTATGCTATACTTTACTAGTTTGAAGGTGAATAACGTGATTAAAACCGAGAAAGAGGAATTTAACGTTTTAATAAAAGATATCATAGAAAATTCAAGTTTTAGGGAACTAGATTCAGAAATGCATCATGGTATCTCAAGATTTCAACATTCTTATCGTGTTGCATGGGGTGTTTATAAATTAACTAAAAAATTACATTTTCAATATCAAGAAGCGACTCGTGCTGCCTTACTTCATGATTTTTATTTTAATTATCAATTAGAAGAAAATGGGGATGTTAAAAATTTAGTGGAACATCCTAGTATGGCAGTATTAAATGCAAGCAAGTATTATGATTTAAGTGAACGACAAAAAAACATGATAGAGTCGCACATGTTTCCTTTATGTAAAGTTATGCCTAAGTATAAAGAAAGTTTTTGCATTACGCTTGTTGATAAGTTAGTGGCTATCTATGAACAAAATCGTTATAAAGTAGGAATGAAATTAGGTGTATATTTGTTGTTTTTATTTAATATGTTAACGTTACAGAAGTGATGGAGGAATTATTTTGGAAGTGAAAGAAAACATTCATGTAGCAAAAACTACTGCTTTTTCTAGAATTATTATAGACTTTATTTTTCCAGTAGAGAGAAATAAAGATTTTTCTTTATATGGAAATTTATTGGTTCGTATGCTTACGAAAAAAACAAAAAAGTATCCAAATGAAGAAGTTTGGGATAGTGCTTTAACAGAACATTATGTGATGAATTTTTCTTTATCAAAGGGACAATGTGGAAAGAATTGGTTTTATACTTATCATGTGGTATTACCTGATAAAGGTATATTAAAAGAAGAAGATTATGATTACCAAAAAACACTACAATTTGTAATGGAGTCTATTTACGATCCCTTTGCTTTGGAAGATTCTTTTTATGAGAAAGAAATAGAAATTGCTAAGAATAAATTAAAAATGTATATAGAAAGTGTTTATAAAAATATTAAAAGTTATGCAAGTATTCGTACTGATGAATTACTTGATGACTGTGGATATTTTTCCGATTCGATATTAAATAATCAAGAGCAATTAGAGTCCATTTCTAAAGAAAATTTATACAAATATTATATGGAAAATATTCAAAATACTTCTCCTCATGTTTTTGTAGTAGGAAATGTGAAAGAAGATTTCTTGCATGCTCTAGAGTGTAATTTGCCAAACAAAAAATTATCGTCTTTTTTTCCTTACCAAGTCATGCCTTTTCCTATTAATCCAAAAACAAAGGTGGAGGAGGAATGCAAAGAATATAACCAATCCATTATAAAATTTGCTTATAAAGTAGAAAATTATCAATATGAGGATATGGTACTCTTAAGTCTCATAAGTTTTCTTTTGAATAGTCAATCTTCTGGAATTTTAATGGAATATTTAAGAATGCAGGAAAAACTTGTATATACAGCAAGTGCTAGCGTTTTAACAGACTATGGCGTGTTTTATATTACAGCACAAATCTATAGGGATAAAAAGGATAAAGCAATAGAAACGATAAAAGAGATTATGCACAAGTTAGAAGATAAAGACTTTTTGACTGAAAAATTAGAAAGAGTAAAGATGCGTAAACGTGTGAACTTAGAACGCCAAAAAGATGTTATTTCTACTTATATGAGTGATTTACTAGACACTTATTTTGGAACTGCTCCTACTTTTCTAGAAGAATATGAAATGATTAAAAATATAACTGTAGAGGATATAATTTCTTTTGTAAAAAAAATGCATTTAGATACGATTTATTATTTGGAGGGCAGTAAAGATGAATAAGAAATTGGTGCATAGAACTTTAGAAAATGGTTTACAAGTTTACTTTTATCCTGATAGTAATAAACATTCTGTTTTGATTGATTTGATTGTTCATTATGGTGCTTTTCATAGCGATTTTATATCCGATGGAAAAAAGGTGCATATGCGAAATGGTATGGCACATTTGATAGAACATTTGTTATACGAAAGAAGTAAAAGTGGCAATTTTAGAGAACTTTTTGGCCATAAACAAATGCAAACGAATGCTTCCACCTATACTTATGTGACTGAT
Source organism: uncultured Bacilli bacterium (assembly GCA_949280095.1). GTDB lineage: Bacteria > Bacillota_I > Bacilli_A > RF39 > UBA660 > MGBC108787. The sequence goes on along the minus strand of CASDHD010000047.1, from coordinate 2,197 downwards.
TACTATGTTGATACTGTGGAAGATGTCGAATTTGCTTTACAACATTTAATTGAAGGCATATCAGTTCCTGTATTTACTCGAGAGGATATAGAAGCTACCAAGCCAGCTATCTATCAAGAGATAAGGATGCGTAATGATGAAATAGGAAGATCTGCTTATAAATCTAAAATCAGAAATTTATTTCAAAATTATTCTTATATAGATGGCTTGGGGACTTTAGAAGATGTAGAAAGCTTTACTTATGAACAAGTAAAATTGTGTTATGATACATTTTACCAACCTAAAAATGAAATTTTATTTATTACTGGAAATTTTGATGTAGAAGAACTATATCAAAAAATTCAAGAAATTTATGCTTCTTTAGAATTTCAAGATATTTCGTTTTCTTTTTCTTCTATCCCCGAGCCGATAGAAGTGAAAAAACAGTATGATAAGATTATGATGCCTACTCCAAAAGATTATGTAAGTATTTCTTATAAACTTGATTTTTCTAGGTATTCGAATGAAAAAAGACGAATGCTTAGTTATTACCTTAATTTCTTTTTAAGAGAACACTTTGGGGTCATTTCTCCTTTGTATAAGAAACTTATGGATGAAAAAGTAATTGATACTCTTTTGGATTATGATTTTGATTATTTAGAAGATTATTTAATGATTACAGTAAGTGGTTATACGAATGATGAAGAAATTTTTACAAAAAAAGTTAGGGAAGTATTAGAAAGTCCTAAGGGATTAAAAGAAAAGTTTTTTATTTTGAATTTGAAAGATAAAAAAATGGGGCAATTGTGTACAGATTTTTCACTTTATCAATTGTCTTGTCAATTTAAAGAAAATGTTAGTTATTACCACTATGCTGATTTTGATACGGCAGAAGATTTAGAGAGTTTATGCTTTCAGGATTTCAAGTCTTTTATAGAGGGATTGGAATTTAAAGAATATTGTGTGACAAAGATTACCGATGTTAAAAAAGTGTAATCTTTTTTAATCTTCTAGGAAAGTTCAACAAAGGACTTGAACCACAAACTAATGTATAGTAAATTGAAATTGTAGTAAACCGATAGGAGATTACAAATGATTAAGCGTAAGAAACCTAATTTTAGGGAGAGTTGGGAAGATATATAAATGCAAGTATAAATATAATGTATGAAGGGCTTGCTACTTTCCCGAGTTTCCTGATTCACAAATAATACGTTCAATTATGAAAGGAAAAGAATTCTATGTATCAAGAATATTTGAAATTTGCAAAAGACATAGCTTTATACGCTGGTAAAATAATGCTAGATTATTATAATGTTAATTATAAAGAAGATAAAACAATTGTAACAATAGTAGATAAAATGATAAATAGTTACTTAATTGAAAAAGTAAAAGAAAAATATAAGGAACATTCAGTAAATGGTGAGGAAGAAAGTTATAATAAAGGTTCAGATTTTGTATGGGTATGTGACCCTTTAGATGGAACTAGTATGTATGTAAATCATATCCCTGTTTTTGTATTTTCTCTAGCTCTAGTTCATAACGGCGAACCAATAGTTGGAGTAGTTTATAACGCAAATGAAAATAAAATGTATTCTTCAATAAAGGGAGAAGGAGCTTATTGCAATGATATTAAAATTTGTACAAATAATAAAAAGTTAGGTGATTTGGGATATAAAACTAATGTTGAAATATTTAAAAATAGTATAATTGATGAAGTAGCTTTAATAAAAGAATTAAAAACTGTTTCAAAAATTTCTTCTATAGGAAGTGTAGTTAGAAGCTGCATGGCAATTGCAGCAGGAGATTTTTCTTGTGATATATTTCCAGGGACTGAACATGGTAATTGTGATTTAGCAGCTTCGTATCTTATTGTTACGGAAGCTGGTGGAAAAGTAACAAATTTATATGGTGAAACTCAACGATATGATAAAGGTATAAAAGGAGCTATTATTACAAACGGAATATCACACAGCCAAATTTTAGAGATAGTTAAAAAGTATACAATATAATTAGTTATAGGAAAGCAAATTAAAAAATATCACTAAATAAAAAAATAAAAAAACTATTGCTTTCATTTATAAATAAATTTATAATAAACCATGGAAAAAGGTGAAAAAGGATGAATATTGATTTTTTAATTCAACCAGAAAAAGGAACTGTCATTGTTTCTAATGACAATGGAAAAATGACAGTTAGAGAATATCAAGATAATATTAAA
>CASDHD010000046.1 GCA_949280095.1 uncultured Bacilli bacterium | reverse complement strand
CCAGACGTTTTAGATCCTGCGCTTTTAAGACCAGGAAGATTTGATCGCCAAGTAACTGTGAATTTACCAGACACAAAAGAAAGAGAAGCAATTTTAAAAGTACATGCTAAAAATAAAATTCTTGCTGATGGTGTTAACTTAGAAAATATAAGTGCTCGTACTCCTGGATTTAGTGGAGCAGATTTGGAAAATTTACTAAATGAAGCTGCACTTCTTGCTGTACGTAAAAATGAAGATGCTATAACATTAGATGATATTGATGAAGCAACTGATCGTGTTTTAATGGGACCAGCTAAAACATCTCGTAAAATTACAGATAAAGAAAAGAAACTTGTAAGTATACATGAATCAGGACATGCAGTTATTGGAATTAAATTAGAAGACGCTAACGAAGTTCATAAAATCACGATTATTCCTCGTGGAATGGCTGGTGGTTATACAATGATGCTTCCAAAAGAAGAAAAAATATCTGTGATGACTGAAAAGGAATTACTAGCTATGATTACAGGATTGCTTGGAGGTCGTGCTGCTGAAGAATTATTTTTAGGTGAAATTACAACTGGTGCAAGTGATGACTTTAAAAAAGCAACTAATATTGCACGTAGTATGGTTTCAGAATATGGTATGAGTGAACTAGGCCCTATGCAATACGACCAAAAAAGTGAAGGTGTATTCTTAGGTAGAGATTATAATAAATCTAGGAACTATTCTGATCAAGTGGCCTTAGAAATAGATAGAGAAGTTCGTAAAATTATTGAAAACTGTTATAAAGATGCAAAGAAAATTTTAAGTGATAATAAAGATTTAGTGAAAACCTTGAGTGATGCTTTAGTAGAAAGAGAAACATTAACAAAAGAAGAAATCGAGTCACTTGTAACGACCGGAAAAATTGGAGAAAATTTAGATCCTTTAAAAGAAGGTGAGCCATCTTTATTAAAATTAAGAGAAATAGCAAAAGCTAATAAAATCAAAGGCTATACAAAAATGACAAAAGAAGAACTAGAAAAAGCTATAAAGGAATTAGACGAATAAAGTAGTCTAATTTTTTTTTGTCCAAAAATAAAAAAAAGAAAAAGTACTAATTCATTTTAAATATAAACCAATTTAGAATTTGGCTCTCCTATTTGACAAATTGTAGTTCAAAATTCCTAAATTTAGATCACAATTTAAAAAATTAGCAATTTGCTTTTCTTTTTAGTATGTTTTATTCTCTACTTGCGAGATGTGAAATTTGGTGTGAGCCACAAAATTCTATGAAGAAGGAGTGGTCGCATGAAAAAATTAGAACTACAAATTATCATCTTTTGGTTTATTAGTACTTATAGTAGCGCTAATGGCGATAATAATTCTTTTCATTATCTTCAGATAAGTATCCTAAGGAGTGTTTTGGTTGATTTACGAAAGAATTAAAAAAGCACCCTCCGTTTAAGGAAGGTGTTTACCAACATGGCAAGCGCTTAAGATTAAGCATCTCGCTTAGAATAAGTTTAAACGAATTTAATAAAAAAGTAAAGGAGAAAACATGCAAAAATTAATTACAAAAGAAGCGTTTATAACCATTTTCAAAAACGAAGAATATCGTTCTAAATTAGATAGTATTATATTAAATTTCTTTGGTTTAGATACCCATATTCCAATTGAAAAAAATGAAATAGAAAGAACAGAAAATACTTTAAAATTTGTATTCATGATAAACACGGAAGAAATACTAAATATTATTGTGAAAGATACCCAAAATTTATTTGGTTATTTCAAAACATTTTATATAAACTTGAGCTATCGCGAAGTAGAAAAATATCATGAACTTTTAATACCTTGCTATTGGGAAGTCTATATTCCGTATGCTTATAAACATCCAAAAAAAAATCCTAAACTAGTTTTACTTGCTGCCCTTCTATATTGTCAAACTGTAGAAGAAATAGAAAAAATATTAAAAAAACTAAAAGTATTTTCAAAATCAGAAATAGAAAACATTTTAAGAATTGTTTCCAAAAATATCTAGTTTTTTATAAAGACAAATATTTATTAATGTGTTAAAATATTTTTAGTAACTAAAAATATAAGAAGGATGGTAGTATGGCAAAAGTTATTTCAATTGTAAATCAAAAAGGAGGCGTAGGGAAAACCACAACAAGTATTAACCTAGCTGCTTCATTGGGAAGCGAAGGGAAAAAAACATTATTAATTGATTTAGACTCACAAGGAAATGCCTCAAGTGGTCTTGGTTTAAACTCTAGTGACTTTGAAAATGATATCTACGATGTGATAACTGGAACTTGCACAATAAAAGAAGCAATTATCAAAACAAAGTTTAAAAATTTATCTATCATTCCTTCTACCATTAATTTGGCTGGAGTTGATTTTGAATTTGTAAAAAAAATGCTTGAAGACAAAGAATTTAAACAAAACGAACAATTACGTCTTAAAATAGAAGAAATAAAAGATCATTATGATTATATTTTAATTGATTGTCAGCCTTCTCTTGGAGTATCGACTATGAACGCTTTAGTTGCTAGTGATTCTGTGATTATTCCTGTTCAATGCGAATATTATGCTTTAGAAGGGATTAATCAACTTTTAAACTCTATTATTTTGGTTCAGTCTAATATGAATCCAAATTTACGAATTGAGGGAGTATTACTTACCATGTTAGATGGAAGAACAAATATAGGTTTAGAAGTTATGGAAGAAGTAAGAAGATATTTTAAAAATAAAGTTTTTAATACTATTATTCCAAGACTTGTACGTCTTGTAGAAGCACCAAGTCATGGAAAACCAGTTAATGCATATGACCCAACAAGTAGAGCAACACTTGCATATGCAAACTTAGCAAAGGAAGTGATTGCCAGAAATGGAAACTAAAAGAAAGGCACTAGGAAAAGGTTTGGAACAACTTTTTTCCAATGAAGTAATTGATTTTGATAACTTTGAGCAAGAAATTGTGGACTCAGCAAAGAAGGGCGATATTGTAGAAATACCTCTAGAAGAAATTAGAAGTAACCCATATCAACCACGTAAAACATTTAATGATGATTCGATCCAAGAACTTGCCCAAAGTATTAAAGAATATGGAATTGTTCAACCTATTATAGTAAAAAAATCTGTAAAGGGGTATGAACTAATAGCAGGTGAACGTCGTACAAAAGCAGCTAGTGTTGCAGGACTTAGTACTATACCAGCTATTATCAAAGAATTTGATGACCAAGAGATGATGGAAATTGCGCTAGTCGAAAATATTCAAAGAGAAGATTTAAATCCAATTGATGAAGCACAAGCTTATGAAAATATCATCAACTTAAGTCATATGACGCAAGAAGAATTTGCCCGTCGTTTTGGAAAAAGCAGAAGCCATGTAACCAATATGCTTGGCCTATTAAAACTACCCAATGCTACAAAAAAACTTGTAGAAGACAGTAAAATAAGTATGGGACATGCTCGTGCATTGAGTAAACTTAGTGATGAAAATCTAATCAATGAGTTAGCAGACAGAATTATTAGTGAAAGCCTTAGTGTCCGAGAACTTGAACGCATTATTTCAGAAAATGATTTACCAAAAAACAATAAAATCAATCGAAAAGCAGAAGAAAAAAATATGCATTATACAATCTATGAAAAAGTCATGCGTGAAAAAATAGGAACTAAAGTGAAAATAAAAGAAAATAGAATTGAAATTCCATTTGACAGAGAAAAAGATCTAGAAAGAATTTTAGAAATATTAGGAATAGAAATAGCAGGTGATTAGATGGAAACTGCAAAAGGGGTATTATCATTTTTAGCAATGAAAGAAGTATATGGACTTGCCATTATTATTCTTGCTGGAATAGTAATTTATCATTTTGGAAAAAAAATTATTGAAAAAGTAATTACTTCAGGTAAAAATAATTTTGAAAGAAAAAAAAGAAATACGATTGTAAAATTAGTTTCGAATATTTTTCGATATGTTATATATATTCTTCTTGGATTAACAGCCTTAAATCTATATGGCGTCGATACAAAAGCTTTAATTGCAAGTTTAGGAGTTGCGGGAGCTGTTTTAGGTTTAGCCTTACAAGATACAATAAAGGATTTAATATGTGGAATAACGATTATTATGGATAATTTCTTTGTAGTTGGAGATATTGTGAATTATAATGATTTCACAGGAGAAGTTATTGACATGGGTTTAAAAACGACTAAAATAAAAAAAGTAAACGGTGAGGTTTTAGTCATTGCTAATCGTAATATAGACCAAATAGTAAACATTAGTCAAAAACCAGCTAATGTTATTATTGATATACCAACCTCTTATGAAGCAAAAACAATAGCGGTAGAAAAAACAATAAATAAAATATTAGAAGAAATCAAAAAAATAGATGGAGTAAAAAAAGAGCCACAGTATTTAGGTATATCTGCACTAGATGATAGTGCCGTGAATTATATGATTAGTTTTGAATGCTCTCAAGAACGACAATGGCAAATTAAAAGAGATGCTTTAAAAATTATCAAAACTTTCTATGATAAAGATAAAATAAAAATACCATATACACAAATCGAGGTGCATCATGAACAAAAATTATAAATTAAATGATAAAGTCATTATGAAAAAGCCACATGCTTGTAAAACAAATGAATGGATAATAACAAGAATGGGTGTTGATATCAAAATCAAATGTATAAATTGTGGGCGTGAAATTATGATGGGTCGTCTAGAATTTGAACGAAAATTAAAAAAAGTATTGGGTGAAGAAAAATGAATGTAAAAAAAATTAAAGAAAAAATCACATTACATCCTATTATGACCCTATTAATCATGATAGGAATCACTATTCTTTTAAGTGGCATTTTATCTGCATTAGGTATTCAAGCGACATCCAGAAAAATCAGTACATCTTCATTAGAATATAATACTTATATTGCTGAGATAAATTCCTTATTTAGTTTGAGTGGTCTTAAATATATTTTTACAAGTACTATTTCTAATTTTATGGACTTTGCTCCACTTAGTAGTTTAATCATTATATTAATTGGAATCGGAATTATGGAAAAAAGTGGTTTTTTAAAAGTAGCTTTTACCCTTTTAACCAAAAATGCAAAAAAAGTAAATGTAACTTTTGTACTTGTTTTGATTAGTATTTTACTTGGGGTAATTGGTGATTTATCCTTTGTTATTTTATTGCCTATTAGTGCTATTTTATTTGAAACAGGAAAAAGAAATCCAGCAATAGGAATTATAGCATCTTTTGCTGGACTTACCTGTGGGTACGGAATTAATTTTATTTTTACAAGTCTTGATTCTTCACTTCTTTCTTTAACAACTTTAGCTGCCCATGTATTAGATAGTAACTATGTAATCAAAACAACAAGTTTTTTATTCATAATGATAGTTGTTGTTGCTGTATTAGCTTTCTTAATCACTCGTATTACAGAAAAATATATTGTTTATAAAGTAGATAAATACGAAGTTCCTGAAACCGAAATTGAAGAAGAAGTTACTTTAGATAAAAAACAAAAAAAAGGATTAGCACTAGCATTTCTTGCTTTCTTCTTCTATTTTCTGATTTTTCTGTACAACATTGTCCCAGGATTACCTTTTTCAGGAAAGTTCTTAGATAATAGCCAAATATTTTACATTGATAAACTATTTAGTTATAACTCATTTTTTAGTAGTGGCTTTGTTTTCATTGTTACGATGGGAATGGTTATTATCGGTTTTTTCTATGGTATTGGTGCCAAAACAATCAAAAACAATCATGAACTTTGCGATGACTTAGGACATTCTTTAGATGAAATAGGTCGAGTACTTGTTTTGATTTTCTTTGCTTCTATTTTAATTAATGTAGTGAAGTATACAAATATTGGTACAGTAGTAGTTACAGCATTGTCAAATCTTTTGAACAATACTGCTTTTACTGCTATACCACTAATTGTTTTATTATTTTTTGTAAGTGCCATTGCAACTATATTTTTACCTTCCTCAATTTCTAGATGGTCGATTTTATCGGGAGTTAGTGTACCTGTGTTTATGAATGCTGGAATATCTCCTGAATTTACCCAACTTATCTTTCGCTTTGGGGAGTCTGTAACAATTGGTATCACCCCATTATTTGCTTATTTTGTTATTTATCTAGCATTCTTAGAAAAATATAATCAAAAGAAACAACCAGTTAATGTCTTAAAAGCAATTAAATATCAAATTCCTTATATTGCTATGACATGTGTTCTATTATTGACAGTTTTAATCGTATGGTATATAGTAGGATTTCCAATTGGTGTAGGAGTATCACCAACATTATAAAAACAGGAGAGATGTAAATAAATGTTTAAAGTTGGAATTAGAAAAGTTTATTAAATTTTTAAAGTGAGGTGAGAAGTAATGGCTCTAAAAGCTGGAATAGTAGGATTACCTAATGTAGGAAAATCTACTTTATTTAACGCAATTACTAAAAAAAATATCTTAGCAGCAAATTATCCATTTGCAACCATCGATCCAAACGTAGGGGTAGTAACAGTACCTGACAAACGTTTAGAATTTTTAGAAAATATGTATATACCCAAAAGTTTAGTACCTACGACTTTTGAATTTACAGATATTGCAGGTCTTGTAAAAGGTGCATCTAAAGGTGAAGGGCTAGGAAATAAATTTTTATCTCATATTCGTGAGGTAGATGCCATAGTAGAAGTAGTAAGATGTTTTAAAGATGAAAACATTATTCACGTAGAAGGAGGAGTGGATCCTATACGTGATATTGAAATAATCAACTTAGAACTTATTCTTGCTGATTTAGAAATTATTGAAAATCGAATAGATAAAATTGCTAAAAAAGCAGAAACAACAAAAGATAAAGAAGCTTTAAAAGAAGTAGAAGTCTTAAAAAAAGCTAAAGAATCTTTATTAAATAACCAAGCTTTAAGATTACTATCATTTGATGAGGACGAACTTGCGATTTTAAAACCATTTAATTTTATTACATTAAAACCAATTATTTATGTAGCCAATATTGTAGAGGATGATATTGCTCTAGTAGATAATGAATATACTAAAATCGTAAAAGAATATGCAGCAAAAGAGCAAGCTGGAGTTATTGTGATGTGTGCAAAAATTGAGTCCGAATTAGCGGAACTTGAAGCGAGTGAAAAAGAATTATTTTTACATGATTTAGGTATTAACTATAGTGGATTAGACAAACTTATTTTTGCTACCTATGATTTATTAGGACTACAAACTTTTTTTACTGTTGGTAGTGATGAAGTTCGAGCTTGGACTTTCAAAAAAGGAACGACTGCAAAAAAGTGTGCTGGTTTAATTCATAGTGATATAGAAAGAGGATTTATTAAAGCAGAAATTATGAAATTCTCTGACTTAGAAGAATTAAACGACGAAAAAAAAGTGCAAGAAGCAGGAAAGCTATATTTAGAAGGAAAAGATTACTTAATGCAAGATGGGGATATCGTTTATTTTCGATTTAATGTGTAGAAGAAAAAAAGTTTTCTTCTTTTTTAAATGTTTTACAATCAGCATGTAACATGCTATAATATGCATATATTAAATAAGGAGGAGAAAATGGAAAATAAGTTAATGAGCAAAACCTTTTTCTGGATGTGTATAGGGTTATTGATAACATTTGCAACAGGATATTTTGTATCACACAATGAAATGATGATTATTAATATTTTTAAAAATTCTACATATCTCATTTTATGTATCGTAGAATTGGTATTAGTAATTGCTTTATCAGCAAAGGCAAGAACAATGGGGAAAAATACAGCTCGAATATTTTTTATCCTGTACAGTTTTGTAACAGGTCTTACTTTTTCATCAATTTTCATTGTATATGAGTTAACATCAATTCTATATGTCTTTTTACTTGCAGCAGTTGTTTTTTTGGTCTTTGGACTAATAGGATATTATACAAATTTAGATTTAACTCGCATAGGGACTTACTTAATGATGGCATTATTTGCAGTGATTATTTGTTTCTTAATAAACCTGTTTACAAACAGCGACACATTCGATTTGATTATTTCAATTATAAGTTTACTAGTATTTATAGGGTTTACAGCTTACGATGTTCAAAAAATTAAACGTCTTAGTGAAGATGGAGATATTCCAGAAGATAACTTAAGTATCGTAGGAGCATTAGAATTATATTTAGACTATATTAATATATTCTTAGACCTATTAAGGATATTTGGAAATTCTAGAGATTAATAAAAAATGTATAATATATTTGTACATTTTTTTATTTTGTGGTACTATATATTCGTTTTTAAGGGGGAATTTTATTTATGAAACAAACTAGTAAATGGAAAAAAGTAGCTTTGTTAGTAGGATTTGGTTTTCTTTTAAGTGGTTGTGGACAAGAAGAAAAAACAGAATTCATATCTATTGAAGATTTGGCAGAAGATTTTTTAGAAGAAGAGCCTACGGAAGTAATGGATATGGAACTTGTAGAAGAACCAGAAGAGGTAAAAAAATTAGATATTACAATTAGTGCAGTAGGAGATTGCACACTTGGGACTGACACAAACTTCGATTATGAAAGAAGTTTTACAAACGTACTGGATGATAATAATCGTGATTTTGGTTATTTTTTTGATGGAGTCTATGATGTGCTAGCAAATGATGATCTAACAATTGCCAATTTAGAAACTACATTCACTGATGCTGATAAAAGTTATCGCGTAGATAAAAAATTTAACTTTAAAGGAGATGAAGACTATACAAATATTTTAATCGAGGGAAGTGTAGAAGCTGTTAATTTAGCCAATAACCATACTTATGATTATGGAGAGAAAGGATATACAGATACTATCATGAACTTAGAAAATGCAGGTATTCCTTATTTTGGTTATGAAAATTATACAATCATGGATGTGGAAGGTAAAAAAATAGGTCTAGCTGGATTAACAGGCTGGAATGAAGAAACTGCAAAACTGGAAACAGATAAAGCAATACAATTCTTTCAAGAAAATAAGACAGACTTAATCGTTATGACATACCACTGGGGAATCGAAAGAGAACCAAAACAAAATAGCGGTCAAGAAGAAATTGGAAGATATGCAATTGATCAAGGAGCCGATTTGGTTTTAGGTCATCATCCACATGTTTTACAAGGTATTGAAAATTATAACGGAAAGTATATCGTATATTCATTAGGAAACTTTGTATTTGGAGGAAATCGTAATCCGAGTGATAAAGACACTATGATTTTTCAAGAAACTTTTTATTATGAAGATGATGTTCTAGTTGATACTTCAATAGAGATTATTCCATGCTCACTTTCTAGTAGAAGTGATTTAAATGATTATCAACCAACATTATTAGAGGATGAACAACAAAAATTAGTTTTAAAAAAAGTACTAGATAGTAGTACTAATTTAGAATACGAAGAATAAAGGCAAGACAAAAAAAGCCTTTTTATTTTGTGGTTATTTAACAATACTTTTTGGATAAGGTTTTCGTTCATCTGTTCGATAAAGTAAATAATCTATACTTGTATTATAAAAATCAGCTAACTTTTTAAGACCACTATAAGATAACTCATTCTCTTCATTTTCAAATCTAGAATATTGTTGTTGAGAAACATTTAATATTTTTGCAATATCTTTTTGGTATAGGTCTTTATCTTCTCTAATTTCTCTTAATCTATTCATAAGTCGCCTCGTATCCTATTTGTAACATACACGCAAAAATTGTATTGACGCATACACGAAAAACGGGTATATTATATTTAAAATACACGGAAAGCGAGTATCAAAAATGAGAGATAAAAGTAAAAGAACCTTAGGAAGGACCGAGAAGAAAATCTTAAGTCTAGCAAGTATAGGATTAATACTTGCACTAATAATAGGAGTAAGTTATGCCTATATCATGTATACAACAAGACAAAAAGAAATCAATGTAGTAGAAA
>CASDHD010000045.1 GCA_949280095.1 uncultured Bacilli bacterium | reverse complement strand
CAAAATCATAGATTTTATTGAGCAAATTTTTGAAAAATACGGAAACTCAAATTTACAAAATTTGACCTATTTTTTCAATTATGATATAGTATTGGAACTAGAAAAGGGTGTTAGTATGTTAACCAAAAGAGAAAAGTTAGATAAATATCAAAAGGATTTATATAAAATGAGGGTAAATAAAATCTTAGCGGATTTTTATTATGATAGAGAATCTATTCCTTGTGATTGTCTAAAAGAAATTGGATTATTTTTATATAAATATAGTGATTTAGGACCAAAAGGGACTGATCAAGTAGCTTTATGTTTATATAAAGATTATAACATTATTGAAAATAATAAAAAGAAAGGTTTAAATTTTCTTTTAGATAAGGAAGGGCATTTTCTTTCTTTAGGAGAAATGGAGCGTCGTAGTAAGATTCCTCATTATACAGATGTTTATTATGATATAGAAAAATTAACTCAAAAAACACTTTTTGATTATCCAGCCGATTTAGTATGGTTTAATATTATTATTTTTAAAATAAGTATGAAAATGGCTAAAAGATTAGCAATTGAAAATATGGATGGTTTAAATTACTCTTTTCAATTTGCATATGGAACAGATATTGTAAATTATCTTATTGTTTCAACACCAGAAGAGAGATATCGTCATGTAAAAGAGGTTATTTTGTTTTTAAAAAAGTATTTTCCTAAGACATTGAATGAACTTTCTGGTGAAGGTGAAGCTAGTATGTTATTTACAAAATTAGAGGTAGACACTAAAGTGGAAAATATAGAAAAAATTAAAAATACAATTTTTAAACTCAATCAATCACTTACTAATGAAGATAAGGGTTTTCTACGTCAAAGAATATTAACAAGTACAGATTTTTTTGATTTAAGATAAAAATAAGTTGGTGTAAAAAACACCAATTTTTTCTTGGCAATTTTTGAAAGCGTGTTATAATTTTAGTTATGAAAATAAAAAGTTATAAAAAAATGAAAAATAATACTTATAAAGTATCTTTTGTTAATCATGAAGATATTCTTTTATATGATGAAATCATTTTAAAGTACAATCTTCTGTTGAAAAAAGAAATTTTACCAAAAGAATTAGAAGCAATCAAAAAGGAGAATGTATTCTTTTCTTGCTATTATAAAGGAATACAGTACTTAGTGTATAAGAATCGTTCTAAGAAAGAGATTAGTGACTATTTAAAAAAGCAAGGATATTCTTCTAGCGATATTGAGCGTACTATTTATTTATTAGAAGAAAAGAAAATGATAAATGAAGAAAATTATCTAGAAATGTTTTTATATGACCAAATTCATTTAACAAATAATGGTCCCAAAAAGATTATGAAAAAATTAATAGATTTAGGTTTTAAAGAAGAAATTATAGTGAATAAACTCGCTAAAATAGAAAAGGGGATTTGGCAAGAAAAACTAGAAAGAATTATTGCTAAAAAATTGAAATCTAATCGAAAAGATGGAAGCAATAAAATAAAAGAAAAAATAGTTGCGTATTGTTTTAATGAAGGATTTTCTAAGGAAGATACTTTAAGGGTTTTAGAACATGCAGAAATTCCTAATAATTATGAGGCATTAGAAAAAGAATCTTTAAAACTTTATAATAAATTGTTCGCTAAGTATCAAGGAGAAGAGTTGTTTTTTCAATTAAAGGGAAGACTTTTACGAAAAGGTTTTTCTTATGACGAAGTAGAAGAAGTTTTAAAAACATTAAAAAAATCATCTTAGTTTCGATGATTCTTTTTTATTATTAATTTGTCGTTGTTGTTGTTTGTGGAGTTAAAGCGTTTTGCATATAAGTAGCATATTGACTTTGAATTTCGCTGTCAATAATGTCCATACCATAACTTTTACGAAGTTCCTGTAATGCTTTAGCACCAATTGTTGTGTCTTTGTTCATTAATTCCTCAGAAAGTGTAGTAAGAATAGTATCTTTAACATCTTCAAAACTTGCTTTTTCTTTTGATGCTTCTCTGAAGATTACATGATAACCAAGTTCAGTTGTGATAACTTCTGTTGAAAATTCACCATCTTTTAATTCAAAAGCTTTTTTTACAATTTCATCATAACTACTAGATAAAGTTCCATTATTAATGTAGCCAAGAGATCCACCATCTTCTTTTGTTGATGTATCTTCAGAATATTCTTTTGCAAGATTAGTAAATGCTTCTTTTACATTATCGCTTTCTTTTAATTTGGCAATAATGGTATTGATTTTTTCTTTTGCTTCTTCTTCCGCTTTTGTTTTTTCATCCGTTGTTGCATCACTTGCTACATTTGGTGTAACTAATATGTGGTTTATTAACACATCACCATTAATATTTTTTTCATAATAGTTATTCATTTCTTTTTCAGAAATTTGACTTTTTGCATAATCTTCAACAGCTTTACTTTGTAGTTGACTAATATATACATAATTTCTATAAGCATCAATCGTTTGGAAAGATGTATAAGTTTGAATGGCAGAAAGTAAATCATTTCCATAATTTTCTTTTAAAGATTTCATAGTAGAATCTGCGTATTCATTAGCACTTTCTATATCATCTTTGTATTTATCTTCTAGTATTTTCTTATCAATTAAGTTGACTAATGATTCAAGTGCATAATTATTTTTTAAGTCTTCGTAAAGTTCATTAATACTAATCATGCTGCCGTTTTCAAATGTGACTACGGCGTCACTTCCATTTTCTAATTTTGGAATGGTTTTTCCACATCCACATACCATTAAAGTACATATTCCAAGTACTGCTATTTTTTTCTTCATTTAAAATCCTCCTAAACACTAATTATTATAACGAATTTGTAAAAAAAATACAAGAACAACACTCACCAACTTGAAAACTTACCATACAATATAAATGAAAAGACAAATAAAGGAGGAATGAAATTATGAATCAATGTTGTGGAAATAATGGTCTTGGACCAGCTATAATTCTTGTACTATTCATCTTATTAATTATTATTGTAGGAGCTTTCATTTAGTCTTTAAATAATAAGGAGGTGTCCATTTAAATGAACTGCTGTAAAAAGAACCCAGAAAATTGTAATAACAATTCTGGAGTAAGTTCTGCTTTAATTGTAATTGTATTATTTATATTATTAGCAATTATTTTTGCAGGATTTAGCGGATACGGTATATATTAAAAGGGAGGATTTACCTTCTTTTTTTTGGGTAATACCTAGTGGTTTTATAATTTAAATATGTCATCTTGTATAACTAAAAAAAATCAATTATAATGTAAATAATAGAAGAGAGGATGAAAGAAATGAAAAAAGAAAGAAATATCCTCCCAACCAGCAGAAAACGTCTGGGGGGGGGGTACATTAAGTAAGAAAGAACAACCAGATGGATTAAAGAAATTTAAGAAGAATGGAAATCAAAAGAAAGTTATAATTGGTGGAATAGTAGGATTGATTTTATTAGTAGGTGGAATAACCCTTTATAGGACATTTGCCTTATATGAAGAAAAGAAAGAGTTTAATGTTTTAAGAGGAAGAGTGCCAAATTTTGGAGAATATGATATCAGTATTCTAGCAATAACTGTAGATGGAGAAAAGGCAAGTACTATTCCAGAAGCTAATAATTATGTGGTAAATGTTGATTGTCAAAATGGTAGTGGATATTGGGATTATGACCATTGGAATGCTGTAATAACAGAAATAAATAGTCAAACAAAATGTAACTTACATTTTGAGACAAGTACAGAAAGCAATATATGGAGAACATGGATACAAAAAGGCGAAGTGACAAAGTATTATACAACTTTGCATCATTTTCTAAGTGATACAGAAGCAGTAACTCAAGTATTTAATAATAATGAAGCATCCACTTATTTAAAAGAGAATCCAAGTATAGTAGGAAGTATGAAAGAAGATTCAAATTATTTACCAAATTCATTACCAGAAGTGGGAGAGAATCTTGATAGTCGAAGTGAACTTGTTAAGATTATACTCGATTCAACAGGATTGACAAACCAAGAGAAATATAATTTACAGTTACCATTCTATGTATTCAAAGATGGAAATAGTTTTTTAACATTTAAAAATTTAACTAGTCGTGGCTATAATAACGGAATAGCTCCTGTATATGGAGCCACATATGGAACAAGTATTTATTTGTCAATTAAATCCCTTGCTAGTGATTGTGCTTTCAATGTATATAGAAGTAATCAAACGATTAATTGTGATGCTTATAAAATGATGAGTATACGATATACTGGTTCTACAACCATCAGTACATATCACTCTTGGGCTTTAGGTTACACATCAAAAACCTCAACAACGGACATATCTGTTGAATCTGGACTTAGTACCCACACTTTAAATAATTCAGGATGGTATTCTAAAAATATCACAAGTATTACAGGAAATAAGTATGCTGGTGTTGAAACAAGTGCATGTAGTAGTAATGGAATGGGAACAGCAGCAATAAATGTTTATGAATGGTATATGTATTAGATTAGCCAATGGAGATAGATTTTGTAAACATAATGTAAATTTGCCATTGATTTTGAAAACTTGTATTCTAAATAATATTTTGTTAAAATGGTTATAGTATAAGAGGTGTAATATGGACGATAAGACAAGTCTTTTTGATATTACTTTATTTAGACAAGCGCAAATAGAGTATACTATTAAAGAAGTTTACCGAATATTGATGGAAAGAGGATATGAACCTGTCAATCAAATCGTTGGATATTTGATTTCTGGTGATCCTGGTTACATTACCAGTTATCGTGATGCAAGAGGGAAAATTCAGGAAATTGATAGGGAACTTATTATAGCATTTTTGCTTGAACAATATTTAAAATGAGAGTGTTAGGGTTAGATTTAGGAACAAAAACATTAGGGCTTGCTATAACGGATAAAACGAATCTGATTGCAACACCTTACCAAACATTGCATTATCAAAATTATGAGGAGTTAGTATCTCATTTAAAAAAGATAATAGAGGAAAAAGAAATTGGTATGTTTGTTTTGGGATATCCTAAAAATATGAATAATACATTAGGACAAGCTGTTCTTCGTACAGAAGAGTTTAAGAAAGTCTTAGAAGAGAATTTTTCTTTGCCTATTGTCTTAATTGATGAAAGATTATCAACTGTAGAAGCCGAAAATATACTAATTGAAACCGATATGAGTCGAAAAAAACGTAAGAAAGTTATTGATAGTTACGCTGCCGCTATTATATTAGATACATATTTAAAAAGAAAGTAGGGATTTAAGTGGATACCAAAAATAGTGTTTTTACTGCCAAAAATGATAAAGGAGAAACTAAAAAATACGAAATTATTTTCAAATTTGATTCAGAAGAAACAAAAAAAAGCTATGTTGTATATACAGATAATGTAAAAGAAAAAGGAAAATTGAAAGTTTATGCTAACATTTATGATAAAACAGGAAGAAGTAAGGAATTGTTACCAATTGAAACAGAGGAAGAATGGAATACAATTGAGGCATTTTTAAGTAAATTAGAGAGGGAAGTACATGAAGAAGCGTAGGTTAAAGAAAAAAGTTTTTGTTTTTTTGAGCATTTTTATTCTTTTTATTGCACTACTTATTGGAAGCTATTTTTTTAGTTTAAAAAGCATAAGTAAAGAAAGTCAAGATGTTTCTTTTACGGTGCAAAGTGGTTCTAGTAAAATTGAAATTGTAGAGGATTTAAAAAATGCGGGATTAATTCGTAGTAAATACGCGTTGCTTGTTTATTTATTTTTTCATAGTGATTTAAACTTACAAGCAGGAAAATATGAATTAAATCGTAATATGGATGCGGTTGATATTTTAAAAACAATTCATAATGGTGATATTAAAATTGATACAATTAAAGTAACATTTGTTGAGGGTAAAACAGTGAAGGATTATATTCAGGTGATAAGCGATGCTTTTCCTTATACGGAAAACGAAATCAAAGAGGTTTTAGCATCTCGTGAATTTATGCAAGAATTAATCGAAAAATATGATTTTTTGACAGATGAGATTTTAAATGATAATATTTATTATGCACTGGAAGGTTATCTATATCCTGATACTTATGAATTTATGGAAGATGTAACCATCAAAGAAATATTCATAAGGATGTTAGATAATACGAAAATGAAATTAGAAAGTCTATCTTTAGAAAATAGTGAATATACAATTCATCAAATTCTTACGATGGCTTCTATTGTCGAATTAGAAGGTGCAAATGAAAGTGATAGAGCTGCTTTTGCGCAAGTCATTTATAAAAGATTAGAATTAGGGATGACTCTTGGTATGGACACAACGACTTATTATGCAGTACAAAAGTCACGTAGTGAGGGTTTAACAATAACGGATTTAAATGTTTTAAATCCTTATAATACACGTTCTACCAATAATGCGATGGCGGGGAAATTGCCAGTAGGACCTATTGGTAATCCATCTTTAAATGCTATAAATGCTGTGTTAAATCCAAGTGATACAGATTATGTTTATTTTGTTGCAAATACTTGTACAGGGGAAACATTCTTTAACATAAATTATGAAGATCATCTAGCAAAAACTAGAGAGTTAAAAAGTATTTGTGCAACGAACTAAGGAGTGAAAAAATTATGAAACAGTATATTTTAGAAATGGAACAATATGCGAAAGAAAAAAATGTCCCTATCATTGAAAAAGACTCAATTGCTTATATTATGAAGTATATAAAAAG
This sequence comes from uncultured Bacilli bacterium, assembly GCA_949280095.1. Classification (GTDB taxonomy): domain Bacteria; phylum Bacillota_I; class Bacilli_A; order RF39; family UBA660; genus MGBC108787. The sequence continues at coordinate 3,210 of CASDHD010000045.1, read as the reverse complement.
TCATAATATAAAAAATATTTTAGAAATTGGGAGTGCTATTGGGTATTCTGCAATACTTATGGCTTCTGCTAGTAAAGAAGTTAAAGTGACGACGATTGAACGTGATGAAACAAGATATATGGAATGTCTTAAAAACGTTAAAAAGTGTGGTTTTGATAAAGAGGTCAATGTTGTATTTCAAGATGCTTTAGATGTTAATTTAGTAGGTGTTACGTACGATTTGATTTTTATCGATGCTGCCAAAGGACAATATAAGAAATTTTTTGAAAAATTCAAGTATTTTCTAGCACCAGGTGGAGTAATTATTACAGATAATTTGAAATTTCATGGATATGTAGGAAAAAAGGAAACGATTGATAGTAAGAATTTACGTGGTCTTGTTGATAAAATTGAAAGCTATGTAGAGTTTTTAAAATCAAATACTGAGTTTGATACAGAATTTATAGATATCGGCGATGGTATTAGTGTAAGTAGAAGAAAAGATGAAAACTAATTCTTATTTGATTGCTGTTACAAGTGAAGATTTACTTAAATTGAAAGTTAAGAATATTAACTTTCTTTTTCCAATGACAGGATATTCGGTAGGTTTTTACCATACATTTACTTTTGAAGAGATAAGTGTACCTCATTCTTACATTTTTATTAATCGAATTTTAGATAAAGAAACTATTTCAAATTTAAAGCGGGATTTAGCAAATCTTCCAGAAACGATTGCAGGAATTTGTTTTACTGATTTGGGAATTTTACATATTGTGAAAGAATTGAATCTCTCTGTGCAACTTATTTATATGCAAAATCATAATACAACAAATCGTCTTTCTATTGAGTACTATTTAGAGTATGTGGATAGTGTTCTTTTAAGTACAGATATTACAGAAGAAGAGATGAGGCTTATTTTAGATAATGTGAAAAAGCCTTTAGTTGTTCCTTATTTTATGCGTGCTGATGCGATGTATTCAAGACGTACATTGCTTACAAATTATGCAGATCATTTTGGATATCCAAAAAAAACTATGGAAACTTTACAAGAAGAAATTACGGATCAATCTTTTTTTGCGGTAGAAAATGAGTATGGTACTGTTTTGTATGCAGATAAGTTTATTGATTACCGTGAGTTTAGTCATGAGAATATATTATATTATTACATCAATCCATTAGGGCTAACAAATAGTGAAATAGAAGCTATTTTAAATGGAGAAGAGATTTTGAATACAGATACAGGCTTTTTACATAAAGAAACTTATTATCGATTAAAGGAGGAAGAGGAATGCTTATGATGGAAAAACTAAAAGAAAATGAAATACGAGTGGAAGAAAATGAATAAAGTAGAATTACTTGCCCCAGCAGGGGATTTAGAGCGACTTAAAATTGCCTATCTTTATGGTGCTGATGCAGTTTATTGTGCTGGGAAAAAGTTTGGATTACGTGCGAATGCTAATAATTTTACTTTGGATGAACTTGAAACCGCCACACAGTTTGCTCATGAACACGAAAAAAAGATTTATGTTACAGTTAATATTATCTTTCATGAGAAAGAATTAGATGGATTAGAAGATTATTTAAAAGAATTAAATAGAATAGGTGTAGATGCGATTATTGCTAGCGACATTCTCGTGATAAAAAAAGTAAAAGAACTTCATTTAAAGTTGGAAGTTCATGTTTCTACCCAAGCAAGTATTTTAAATAGCGAGGCAGGCCTTTTTTATAAAAGTCTTGGAGCTACGAGACTCGTTTTGGCACGTGAAGCAAGTATCGAAGACATAAAGGATATTAAAGAGAATACGAACTTAGAGCTTGAGTGTTTTATTCATGGAGCGATGTGTACCTCTTTTTCAGGACGTTGTGTTTTATCAAATTATTGTACAGGACGTGATGCGAATCGAGGAGGGTGTGCCCAAATTTGTCGTTGGACTTTTAAAATAAAAGACCATGAGGATGTTTTTAGCATGACACCAAAAGATTTAAATTTAATAGAATATATTAAGGCAATGATAGATGCTGGAGTTAATTCTTTCAAAGTTGAAGGTAGAATGCGTGGGATTTATTATATCGCTACGGTTATTTTAGTGTATCGTAGAATTATCGATGCAATAAATACAAATACTTTGACGTCGGGAGAAATACATTATTATTTAGATGTATTAAATCGTTCAGCAAATCGGGATTCAACGCCACAATTTATACATAAATTACCTAAAAAAGAGGAACAATATTTTTTGGGACGCCAAGAGTTATCTAATCAAGATTTTTTAGGATTAGTGCAAGATTATGATGAGATAGAACACATCGTTACGTTGGAGCAACGAAATTATTTTTCAGTTGGGGACGTTGTCGAATTTTTCGGACCAAATATCGAAACATTTACTTATAAAATTAAGGAAATATGGGATGAAGAAGGGAACTTTATTGAGGTTGCTAATCATCCAAAAATGATTGTAAAATTACGCGTTGACGTAGGCTTAACAAAATACGATATGATGCGCATAAAAGTGTTTGACAAACAAAATTATTTATAGTATTCTTATGACTGTAATTTTTAGAAGGTGAAAATGAAAATGAAAAAAAGTGAAAATATTATGCTAACTGCAGAAGGTTATCTAGAGTTAGAACAAGAATTAAATACATTGAAAACAGAGAAAAGACCTGAAGTTATTAAAGCTTTAAAAGAAGCAAGAGCTCTAGGGGATTTATCTGAAAATAGTGATTATGATGCAGCAAGAAATGAGCAAGCCCAATTAGAAGCAAGAATCAAAGAACTTGAATATAAGCTTGAACATTGTACAATTGCTGATACAGGGAATAATGGAACTGTTGGAGTTGGAAGTACTGTATTGATTACTTATGATGATGGCGAAACTGAGGAATACAAAATTGTAGGTTCTTTAGAAGCAGATCCATTTGAAAATAAGATTTCAAATGAAAGTCCTATTGGAAAAGCTATTATCGGGCATAAAAAAGGTGAAACTGTAGAAGTAGCAAGTCCAAATGGAAACTTTAGTGTAACGATAACTAATTTAAAATAAAAGTTGTATGAAAAGTACAATTTTTTTGTTCTTATTTTTTGATTGGGAAAGAAATAAAAACTGTATTTAGTAATTTTCTATTGTTGAAAATCAATTGTAAATCTTTTTAAAATTCATTATAATTAAATAAATAATAATAGAAGGTGGACAAAATGGAATCGAAGAAAAAGAAAATAATAGCAATAGT
>CASDHD010000044.1 GCA_949280095.1 uncultured Bacilli bacterium | reverse complement strand
CAAACAAGACAAGTAGGCTCATGGTATGGTGATGAGGGTTGGTTCGTCTACTCCACGGATCCGTGGTTCTTCCGTGGTGGCGCTTACCACGTTGGGCTTGGTGCTGGTGTCTTTGACTTCCATCATGCCAGTGGTCACGCGCGTACGGACGATAGCTTCCGCGTTGTTTTAGCAATTTAATAAAATGCATAATTATTGAAAATTGTCCCAAATTATGTATTGAGGAATAAAGAAAAAATTTATTCCTTTTCTTAAAATTCGCAATTAGCACTTAATATTGACAAGTGCTAAAAACAAGAGTATACTACATTAAGAAAGAGGGATGAAGTATGTATAATAATAGTGAAGAAAATGGTAATGTACTTGAAAAATATGGACGTGACATTGTTAAAAGTGTTATTGATAATAAAATTGATCCAGTAATAGGCATAGACGATGAAATTCGTGATGTTATTCGTATTTTGTCTAGGAAAACAAAGAATAATCCTGTTTTAATAGGAGAACCTGGTGTTGGAAAAACAGCGATTGTAGAGGGTCTTGCTGAGAGGATTGTAGCTGGAGATGTACCAAATAGTTTAAAAAATAAGCGTATTTGGGAACTAGATATGGGAGCTTTAGTTGCAGGTGCCAAATATCGTGGTGAATTTGAGGAACGACTAAAAGCAGTTTTAAAAGAAATTAAAGATAGTGATGGCGAAATTATCATGTTCATTGACGAAATCCACATGATTGTTGGTGCTGGTGAAAGTGGAGCCATGGATGCTGGGAATATGTTAAAGCCAATGCTTGCTCGTGGTGAAATTAAGTTAATCGGAGCAACAACTCTAAATGAGTATCGTAAGTATATAGAACGTGATGGAGCTTTAGAAAGACGTCTTCAAAAGGTGTTGGTTAGTGAGCCAAATGTCATGGATACGATTACGATTTTAAGAGGTCTAAAAGAAAGATTTGAAGTCTATCATAAAGTCAGTATCAAAGATAATGCTCTTGTGTCTGCTGCAACACTTAGTGATCGTTATATCACGGATCGTTTTTTACCAGATAAAGCAATTGATTTAGTGGACGAAGCATGTGCTACAATTAAAATGCAAATGGATTCTGTTCCTGTAGAATTAGATACTTTAACTCGTGATATTATGCGTTTAGAAATAGAACGTGAGGCATTAAAAAAAGAGAAAGACGAATTATCAAAAAGTCGTTTAGAAACCATCAAGACAGAACTTGAAGATTTAAAAGCAAAAGAAAGTGAACTTCGTAAGCAGTGGGAAGAAGAAAAAGGGATTAATGAAAAGATTAATAGTAAAAAAGAAGAATTAGAAAGTGCTCGCCATAAGCTTTCTATGGCAGAAAATAGTTATGATTTAGAAACGAGTGCAAAGCTACGTCATGGTGTAATTCCTGAGTTAGAAAAAGAATTAGAAAACTTAAAGAAAAATACGACAAGTCTTATGTTATCTGATGTTGTAAGTGATGAAGATATTGCGTCAGTTGTTTCAAAGTGGACGAATATTCCAGTTTCTAAATTAGTGAGTGGTGAGAAAGAAAAACTTTTAAATTTAGAGAAGAATTTACGTAAGCGTGTAAAGGGACAAGATGAAGCTTTAAAACTAGTTAGTGAAGCAATTATTCGAGCTAGAAGTGGAATTAAAGATCCAAATCGTCCTATTGGTTCGTTTATTTTCTTAGGACCAACTGGAGTAGGGAAAACAGAAGTAGCGAAGTCTTTAGCGAATGAACTTTTTGATGATGAAAGACATATGATTCGTATTGATTGCTCTGAATATATGGAAGCTTTCAATGTAAGTCGCTTAGTAGGTGCTCCTCCAGGATATGTTGGCTATGACGAAGGTGGACAACTTACCGAAGCAGTTCGTAGAAATCCTTTTTCTATTGTTTTATTTGATGAAATTGAAAAAGCCCATCGAGATGTCTTTAATATTTTATTACAAATTTTAGACGATGGACGAATTACAGATAGCCAAGGTAGAACCGTCGATTTTAAAAATACAATTATTATTATGACAAGTAATTTGGGAAGTGAATATATTTTGGAAGAAAGCAAAAATAGTGAAAGTCTCGTTATGAATGAATTAAAAAGAACTTTCCGACCTGAATTTATCAATCGTATTGATGAGATTATTGTATTTAAATCATTAACTAAAGAAGTTGTTCATGACATTTTAGATAAAATTATTGGAGAGATTGAAGAACGTTTAGTGCCTAGTAATATTCACATTGAATTAACAAATGTTGCTCGTGAAAAAATCTTAGAAGAGTCTTATGATAAGAATTATGGGGCTCGTCCTATAAAGCGATATGTGACAAGAAATATTGAAACTTTACTTGCAAATTTGATATTAGAAGATAAAGTAAAGTTTAATGATACTTTAGTAATTGATTATCAAAATGATGCATTTGAGATTAAAGTGAAAGAAAATATATAAAAAATTAAATTTTTCTAAATTTCTTAAAAGTGAGTTCAATTGGTTCAATTGGGCTTTTCTTTTGTCAAATTGTAACTTCTATTTTCCTTTTTTACGATCCAATTTGGAAAATTGATGATTTGTATTTGTCTTTTCTTTCTGTTAAAGTGTCCACAGAAAGAGATGAACCTATGCTAACATTTTATACCGCTAAAAATGATATCGTTTTTAAAATGATAATGACGCAACATAAAAATATTTTAAAAAGAATAATTGAAAGTATTTTAGAAGAGAAAATAGAAGAAATCACTATACTAAATAGTGAACTTACAACAATTAATGTTAAATCAAAGAAAAGAGTAGTGGATATTTATATTCAAATTAAAAGCTTATACATTAATTTAGAAATGAACGCCAATCCAAGAAGATATACAAATTATCGCAATGGAGGGTATTTATTTAATATTTATAATGAAAGAATTGATAGAGGAGAAAATTATGTAACCTTAATGAAAAAGGATTTTATAGGAATTAATTTGAGTTATCAAAATGGGAAACATATAAAAGAAGAATATGCATTACAAACCAAAGAAGGATACAAATACCTAAATAATTTTAAGATCATTGAAATCAATCTAGAAAAGTTAAAGAAGGAATGGTATACTCTAGATAAGAAAGAACAAGAGAAGTACAAATATTTATACATGCTAGATTTAGATGAGTATTCTCTTAAAAGTTTTGTAGGTGAAGATAAAGTGATGAAAGAATATGAAGAAGCAATAAAAAAAATCAATCAAAATGAAAAAATTCGATTGCATATTTCGGAAGAAAAAGATGCAGAGATGATATACAACTCGGATATAGTACTTGCTAAAGAAGAAGGACAAAAAGAGGGAGCTAAACAAGTTGCTAAGAAATTACTTTTTTTAGGGATAAATACGCTTGAACAAATTGCAGAAGTAACAGAATTATCTTTGGAAGAGGTTAAACAGTTAAAAACGCGTTTGACATTAAATAAGTAAAGTGTTAAACTAAGTTCATAAATTGTTGATGGAAGACATGATTTTATTCCATTGTTTTCAAGAGAGTTCATGGTTGGTGAAAATGAATAAATAAAGAATAAAGTTACTACTTTCTAGAGGGATTCATACTCCCCGGTTAATAGCCGTTATCTAAATTAAGTAAAATAAAGGATGGTACCGCAAGTCTTTGCTCCTTAGGGATGGGCTTGCGTTTTTTGTTTAGGAGGAATTTTTAATGTTTGGAGAATTTTTGACCCCCATTAAAGTACGTTTGAATGCCGATTTAAGTTACTATTTTCCTGGTTTAACAAGTGGATTAGAAGGATATACAATGGGAAATGCTTTTAAAAGTGATACATATACAGCAGTTATTAACGTATATTTTGATGGATATGGTGTTGCAACAGTCGTACTTGATAGATTGGATATTATCGATGAGGAATATTTAGATTTTTTAAAAAGACGTGAAGAAACTTTTTTGAAATCTTTAAAAGATGCTAAGGAAATTGTAAAAAAAGTTGGACCAAAAGGCGGGTTTAAAGAACTTAAGTTATTTAGTTCTTTTGGAAAAATAACAATTTCCAATAAAAAAGAAGCTGATAAAATAGAACGTGCTTTAAAAGAATTAAAAAAAGAAATTAAAATAGAAATTATATAGAAAGAAGGAGTAAGTTATGATAAATTTTAAAGAAGATGAATATTTAAACAAATTAAACCATAGTTGTGCACACATGATGGCACAAGCGATTAAACATATTTGGCCTGATGCTAAATTTTGGGTAGGTCCTGTTATTGATACAGGGTTCTATTATGATGTGGATTTAGGGGATAAGGTAATAACTGATGGTGACATTGAAACAATTACGAAAGAAATGAAGAAAATAGCAAAAGATGGTAAAAGAATTGTTAGAAATGAAATTAGTAAAGGTGAAGCTTTAGAACAGTTCAAGGACGATCCCTATAAAATCGATTTAATTAGTAGAATGGATGAAAATGAAGTAACTATTTCTACTTATACGCAAGGAGATTTTACAGACCTTTGTCGTGGACCACATGTTGAAACTGTAAAAGAGTGTAAATACTTTAAATTGATTAAATTTAGTGGAGCTTATTGGAAAGGTGACGTAAATAACAAAGTTTTACAAAGAATTTATGGCGTTTGTTTTCCAACTGAAGAAGAGTTAAATGCTTACTTAGAAGAACTTGAAGAAGCTAAAAACCGCGACCATCGTAAACTTGGGAAAGATTTAGGAATTTTTATGACAAGTGATTTGGTAGGAAAAGGACTTCCTATGTATTTACCTAATGGGTATATAATTTGGGAAGAGTTTGAAAACTATATTAAAGGAAAAGAAAAGAAACTTGGCTATAAACATGTTTTAACGCCACCTCTTGGGAATGTCGAACTTTATAAAACAAGTGGACACTGGGAACATTATCAAGATAGTATGTTTCCCAAAATGGAAGTAGAAGGAGAAGAATTTGTTCTTCGTCCTATGAATTGTCCTCACCATATGATGATTTATGCAAATGACATTCATTCTTATCGTGATCTTCCACTTCGTATTGGGGAAATTGCTAGAGATTGTCGTTTTGAAGCAAGTGGGGCCTTAAAAGGAATTGAGAGAGTAAGAAGTTTTTGCCAAAACGATGCGCATTTATTTGTAACACCTGAGCAAATTGGTAGTGAATTTAAATCGGTGGTGGACTTGATTTTGGAAGTATATCAAGAATTAGAAATAAAAGATTACCATTTTGAATTGTCTTTAAGAGACCCAGAAGATAAGAAAAAATACCATCCTGATGATGAGATGTGGAATAATGCTGAAAATAAACTACGAGAAATATTAGACGAAATAGGAATTCCTTATATAGAAAAAATTGGAGAAGCTGCATTCTATGGACCGAAACTTGATGTACAAGTTAAACCAGCTGTTGGTAATGAAATAACTTTATCTACTTGTCAAATTGATTTTTGTCTTCCTATGAAATTTGATTTAAAATATGTTGATAAAGATGGCGAGAAGAAAACACCTGTAGTGCTTCATCGTGCAGTCTTAGGAGCAATTGATCGAACTATAGCTTACTACTTAGAAGAAACAAAAGGCGCTCTTCCTACATGGTTAAGTCCAGTACAAGTAAACATACTGCCTGTCAATAACGAATACCATTTAGAATATGCCGAAGAAATCTATCAAGAGTTATTTGATAACAATGTGCGTGTAGAACTTGATAAAAGAGAAGAGAAAGTGGGCTATCGTATGCGTGAGTCTGTGATAAGAAAAATACCATTTACGCTTGTGTTAGGCCAAAAAGAAGTAGACGAAAAAGCGATTTCTTATCGTAAATATGGAAGTGATGCAACAACAACTGTTTCTATGAGTGAATTTGTAAAATTTATAAAAGATGTTATTTTGAATAGAAAATAAGAATAGTTCGCTACTATAGCGGATTTTTCTTTTTTTTAGTAAAGTAGTTAAAACCTTTACAAATTAAAAAATAAGTTTATAATATAGTTTACAAAAAAGGGGGAAATATGGCAAAAATAGAGACAACTTTATGGGAAATTAAGAATGGGGGGGGGGTACTCTTAGAAGATTATCTAAAAACAGAACTTCAAAATAGCGAAAGTGAACTGATAGCAAAAGAAGGAATAATTTATAAAATAATAGAACAAAATTATAGAAAAAAGAAAAAAAGAATTATGGAAATGCTTCATGATAATGAAAATACATTACCGGTAGATATTTATGATTTGTATTATGAGAATCATTATTTTTTTGGTTATTCTATGCAATTTTATGAGGATTATAAGACGTTATACGATGTATTGAAAAGTAATATTTCGTTAAAAGAACGAAAAAAGATTTGTTTTTCTTTAATTCAAATTTATAAAGAATTACTTTCTTATAAAATTGTTTATTTTGATTGGCATTCTAAAAATTGTGTTTATGGACATGACATAAAATTATTAGATATTGATTCAGGCGATTTAACAACGTCTTGTTCTTATGATGCTTTAGCAAGAAGAAATCTTTTTATGTTATGTTTAGAAATATTACATGGTATGGATTTTGACTTTGATTTTGATTTCTCTGAAGAAGATATAGTGGGACTCATAGATACTTTAGTACCAAAAGAAGAAGTTATATTAAGTAAAAGTATTCCTCTTAATTTTAATTTTCTAGAGAAAGAAATAAAGAGTTATACGAAAACAAAAGTAGAGTATCAAAGAGCGATTATTTTGAAAAAATAAAAATATATGGTATACTTTAGTTGGCTATAAAGAGTATGAGCATTAAGGTATATGGGGGATTAAAATGGCATATGAAGTAGAAAAAGAAGCAATTCGAAAAAGACTACAAGAAGCAAGTGTTGTTACTGAAGAGGACACTATTAGAGTTGTAGCCTTGCTTTTTAAAGAAAATCTTAAAGATGAAAAATTTAAAATTCCATTTAAGGAATTGAAAACTCTTGGCTTTTCTAATGAAGTAGTAGATAGAATCTCGGCGCGAATTTGGTTTACAGAAGAAGAACTTGGGTTTATTGCCAATATGGAAGATGATTACGTAAAGGCTATTATGATTGTGGGAAGAATTTATGCTGAAAGAATGGATTCGTCAGGAAATCCACAATCTATCCATTTATCTGTAGTTAGTGATGCTTTAAAAACTTATGAAGGAAAAGTAGCAGGATTTTTACATGACGTAGTGGAAGATGATTACCTTACTTTAGGTAGTTTAGCTTATATTTTTCGCTTTAATGAAAAGTCTGTTTGTATTGTGGATGTTCTTACTAGAGATAAAGACATTTATCCAACATATGATAGTTATATAAAGGAGCGTATTTTGCCTTCTGAAATTTTGGAAGTGCAAAAACTCAAACTCGCCGATATGGAACATAATCAAAGTCCTGAGCGAGTAAAAGACTTGCCAACAGAAGAACAACGTCATAAAGCATTAACTAAGTATAAACCTTATATTCCTTTAGTGGAAGCACGTATTCTAGAATTAAAATTAGAAAGAAAAAGGAGCGTATAACCATGATAGATATTAAATTAATAAGAGAAAACCCAGAAATCGTAAAAGAAAATAATAGGAGGAAGTTTCAAGAACATAAAAATAGTTTAGTAGATGAAGTTCGTGATAAAGATATCATTCTTCGTGAGACTCAAACGGAGAATGATGGATTAAAAAGTGAATGCAATAAATTAAGTAAGCAAATTGGCATTTTTATGCAAGAAAAAAAGCCAAGTGAAGCGGAAGAATTAAAGCAAAAAGTTGCGAGTCTTAAAGATAAAATCGCTTCTTTAGAAGAGAAAGAAAATGCTTTGCGTGAAGAGATTAAAACGAAAATGATGATGATTCCAAATATCATTGCCGATGATGTGCCGATTGGTGAAGATGATAGTAAAAATGTAGAGGAACAAGTTTTTGGAGAACCAATTGTTCCCGATTTTGAAATTCCTTATCATAGTGATATTATGGCGTCATTTAATGGTCTTGATAAAGACGCAGCAGGTCGTGTTAGCGGAAATGGTTTTTATTATTTAATGGGGGATATTGCAAGACTTCATTCTGCAGTACTTGCTTATGCTAGAGATTTTATGATTGAAAAAGGATTTACTTATTGTATTCCGCCATTTATGATTCATGGAGATGCGGTTAATGGAGTTATGTCTTTTGAAGAAAAAGATGCCATGATGTATAAAATTGAAGGGGAAGATTTATATTTAATTGGTACAAGTGAACACAGTATGATTGCGAAATTTAAAGATCAAATTTTAAAGGAAAGTGAACTTCCTATTACGATGACTTCTTATTCTCCATGCTTTCGTAAAGAAGTAGGAGCACATGGAATTGAAGAACGTGGAGTATATCGCATTCACCAATTTGAAAAACAAGAAATGGTTGTGATTTGTAAACCAGAAGAAAGTGATGCATGGTACGAAAAAATGTGGAATTATTCTGTAGAGTTGTTTAGAACTTTGGATATACCAGTAAGAAAATTGGTTTGTTGTAGCGGAGATTTAGCAGATTTAAAATATCGTTCTTGTGATATAGAAGCATGGAGTCCAAGACAACAAAAATATTTTGAAGTGTGTTCTTGTTCAAACTTAACCGATGCCCAAGCAAGAAGATTAGGTATACGTTATAAAACGAGTGAAGGAGAAAAAGTATATGCACATACTTTAAATAATACAGTAATTGCTCCACCAAGAATGTTGATTGCATTTTTAGAAAATAATTTAAACGAAGATGGTAGCGTTAATATTCCAGAAGTTTTAAGACCATACATGGGTGGTAAAGAAAAATTAATATCGAACAAATAAAAACAAAAATGGGGGATTTACATGGAAAGATGGTTGCAAGATCGTTTGGTTGAAAAAGCAAAAGAAATAGGTACTCTTTATAAAGAAATAGGCCAATATGGGATAACGAAAGAGAGTCTATTGATTTTAAAACGATTGTTGGAAGAAGAGGAAATGGTTTATGCTCTCATTCCTTTAGAAGAATATGTAAAGTACATTGCATTTTTTTCACTTGAATATAAAGATTTAGCAGAAGAAACGCCTTCTATTATGTTTTTTGAATTAAATTATATTCCTGAAATAAGAATATTGCATAAGCTTTATTTCTATCAAGAAAAAAGAAGTATGTTTGTCGATGTTTATCTGCCTAATGAACAGGAAAAGCGTTGGCAATATATTTATGATAAAGAGTTTTATTTTCATTTGATGAACTTGTATTCTTTTTATTTACGTGTTTCTAAGAAATATGAACGATTATTAAATAAATCATTTGCCAATATGGTTTATCATTATGCTTATGCGGAGGAGTATTACTTAAAAGGATTTTCTTCTTATCATAAAGAATTTATACAAGTATTTAGTGGAATAAGCCAAAAAGAATTAGAGGAAGAAATGGGTGTTGCTATACAATCTATTTATGATTTTTTAATAAAGCGAGGAGACAATTTTTTAAAAGAAAATCCGTTTCCTACTTTATGTTATAAAATGTATATAGAGGCATATTTTTTTTCTATTGATCATGAAGAGATTATAAAAGAACTGTTAGAGCTTTATGGAGAAGATAATTTGCCTAATCATTCACCTGTTTTAAGAGAGTTTTTTAATGATATAGAGCTTTTTATTGAAAGTAAAGGAAGTTTAAAGAGAAAAATATAGGTCAAAATAGGAGTGTTATGAAAAGAAAAGAACTATTGCAATTCATAAAAATAATATTGGTTAGCCATAAAAGAGAAGATTATACCTTATTATGTAACTATGGCTTTAAGAAAATTTTATGGTTTAATGATATAGAAGAAGCAGCTATTTATTTTGAGGGAAATCCAAAAATATTAGGAGAATACGATGTATTTTTTGAACAATATATAAGAGGAAAATGTAATTCTAATCTTTTAAATTTACTTTGGGAAAATAAAGAAAGTATTCTTCGGGTTGAGTTATATCATTATCGTTTTTTTAGACCAAAAGAAACAATAGAATTGTATAAAAAAAAGGCATAGGAAAATTCCAAAAATAAAAGTTACACTTTGACAAAATAAAAACAACAACGTAAACTT
>CASDHD010000043.1 GCA_949280095.1 uncultured Bacilli bacterium | reverse complement strand
TAGGTAGTACCTAGCTTGGTTTTATATTCATTAAATTTTAACTGCAAAAGTTGGGAGAAAAGAAGCTAATATCGAAACAGCGAAGAAAATGCTCGAAATCCCCACAATTACAATAGAGCAAATATCTGAATGTACTACTCTTTCTACAGAAGAAATAGAAGCTTTAAGAGAAGAATGATACTTCTTTTTTTCTTTGGCAAGAAAATAACAATTGAAAAAGAGGCAATTCTTTGTTATGATTGTATATAGTAAGATAGAGATTAGAGAAGAGGATGATGAATGGCATTAAATAAATTGAAGAAATTATTTTCAGATGAAGAAGAAGATAATTTAATGGGCACAGAAGATGAGTATTATGCAGTTAGTGAAGATGAAGCCTTAAAAGAAGCCGATAAAACAGGAAATAAAATGATTTTGATGGAGCCTCGTGCTTATTCTGAAAGCCAACAAATTGCTGATCATTTGAAAAATAGAAATACAGTTGTAGTAAATTTGAAAAGAGTAACAGCAGCACAAGCAAAAAGAATTATTGACTTTTTGAGTGGTTGCGTTTATTCTATTGGTGGAAAAATGCAAAATATCGGAGTAGGAATTTATTTATGTACACCTAAGAATGTAAATATTCAAGGTAAGATTTCTAGTGATAATGAGAAAGCAAAAAATGATGAAGAATCTGAAATAGAGTGGTAGAATAGTAAATATAAAAACGGATTTGAGGTGAGGTATGAAAAAGTTTAGCACAAGTTTATTTGGTTTTAATAAAGAAGAAGTTAGAGATTTTGTTAAAGAATATACGACAGAATATGAAAGTTTATTGAACAAATTGAAAACGCAAGATAAAGAACTTGAAAATTTAAAGTCTAATTTAACAAAATATCAAAATTTAGAAGATACCTTAAATAAAACAATTTTAATTGCAGAAGATACCTCAAATCAAATTAAAAGACTTGCTCGTGAAGAAGGAAAGAATATAGTTGAAGAAGCTAAGAAAAATGGTTCTAGAATCATCAATGATGCTTTAATTAAAGCAAATGAAATTGAACACGATGCTGAAGAGTTACAAAGACGTGTAGTAAACTTCAAGAGAAAGTTTAAACAAGCCATTGAAACGGAAGTAGAAGTAATAAATGAAATAGCCGAGAAATACTAGGCTATTTTTTATAAATCCTTTTTGTTTTTTATGAATTCCTTAAGCATTTTAGTAAGTGCTCTTTTTTCAATTCTAGAAACATAACTTCGGGATATATTTATTTCTTGAGCGATTTCTTTTTGGGTTTTTTCTTTTTTATTTAAAAGGCCATATCTTTTAATGATGATTTCTTTTTCTCTTTCATTTAATAAAGTTAAGTATTTGCTTAAATCTTGGATATTGTCTTTTGTATGGATGACTTCTGCAAAATCGGTGGTATTATCCTTTAAAACATCCATTAAATTAATTTCGTTGCCATCTTTATCATATCCAATAGAGTCATTTAAAGAGACATCGTTATCTCTTTTTTTATTGCTTCTAAAATACATTAAGATTTCATTTTCTATACAGCGAGCAGCATAGGTGGTAATTTTTGTTTTTTTAGATTCATTGTAAGAATCAATTCCTTTAATAAGCCCTATAGTACCAATACTAATCAAATCATCTTGACTTACCCATTTACTTTCAAATTTTTTGACAATATGGGCAACTAAACGTAGATTTCTTTCAATAAGTAGATTTCTTGCGTTTTTATCGCCATTTTGCATTTTTATAATAGCGTCATGTTCTTCTTCCTCATTTAACGGCTCCGGGAATACATTATTTGAGTAACTTCCAGTAAAAAAAAGCATGTCTTTGATAAGATTTAAAATTGTTAAAAACATATTACACTTCCTTAGTATATTATAATTTTTTTATTCGTTATTTATGATAAAAAGTGTATAATGAAGTTATGATTTGCAGATAAAATGAAGATAATGAATATTTCTATAATATAAATAGTTTGAATATATTGAGGAGTTATAGTATGATAAAATAGTATTTAATAAATGTTTAGCTTAAAAGTATTACTGCTAATAAAGTGGTATCTGGAAAAGGAAATTGGTAAATTGTTGATTTCAAAAATGCAAGCAATACCTAAAAGTTCAAAAGAATAATTTATGAAAAAACAAGTAGTAATTGAAAAAAGTGGTGAAGTTATGAATAGCAATGAAATATTAAAAAGAGTAAAAAATATGTCTACAGAAGAACGAAAAAATTTATCTTATGAAGCAATTAGAGATATGGTAGTTCAGCTTGCTGCAGATGAAATTATCTTGTTAAGTAATCTTATAGGATACCCTGTTTTTACAAGACTTTGTATGGGAGAATTGAGGCATAGATTTGTCTTGCTTCAAGATGGTGCTGCAGCAATTATTGTAAACAAAGAAGGACAAATTTTATTGCAAAAAAGAGCAGATAGAGACAAATGGGGATTGCCAGGTGGATGTCAAGAATTAGGAGAAAGTTTTAAAAAGACAATTATTCGTGAAGTAAAAGAAGAAACTAACTTAGATGTATTAGAAAGTGATTTGGAACTGATTGACATTGTATCTGGTGCTAGTAGAAGGAATGATTATCCTAATGGAGATGTTGTGATCAATAATACTGTTTTATATTGCATTAAGAATTATGGTGGAAAATTAAAATGGGATGCAGAGTCTAAAGATATGAAATTTTTTGATATTCATAATTTGCCGAAAAATCAAAATGATCCAGATTTGATTGAAATATTTATAGAAAAATATTTAAAAGAGAAATAATAAAAATGTTGAACTTGGCATGAGTTTTTTAGAAATATGTTGAATAATAATAATAATATATGATAAGATAAAGAACAAGAAAGAAGGAGGCAGAAATGAAAAACAATGTATTAAATTTTTATTTACTTGCTAATCAATTAAAAGATGTGATACGTACAGGATGGTTGGAATTAAAAGTATCGAAGGAGAGATTAGAATCTGTTGCAGACCATGTATATGGTTGTATGATTTTTTTAATTGCCTTAGATAGTGAAAAAGCAATTGATGTGGATATATTCCGTGTCATTAAAATGGTTATTGTTAAAGAACTTGAAAAAGTTACTCTTCTAAAAGAATTTACACCTAGAGAATATCCAACTTTTGAAGAAAGAAAAAGAAACGCTTATGAGAGAGTTTCTAAAATTACAAATGGTTTAATGAAACAAGATGAATTTATGGAATTATTAGAGGAAGTATATCAAAAAGAAACAAAAGAAGCAAAATTTGTTGACCAGTTAACAAAGATAGAGTCAGATGCGCAAGCTAAGATTTATGATTTAAGTGGCTATATGACTATGGAAAATGCTTTAGAAGATGTAAAATATTTTGGTGAAGAATTAGCAAGTGAAATTCTTCCACAAATGAAAAATCCTAGTGATGGTTTTATTCTTTATGATAGAAAGTATTATACAGATGATATGTTCAAATTTTTATCAGAAGATATTCAAAATTTAGAGGAACTAAAAGGATAAAAAATGGCAATTTAAAGCCTTTTTTTCTTGCATAAAACTTTTGTTAATAAATCTTTATTTCTGTGATATACTTAAAATGCGAGGTGTTATAAAATGGAGAAATTTATTCCTGATATTTATCAAAAAAGTATCTTTGCTATCGATTATGAAAAATTAAAAAGTAGAGGTATCAAATGTATTTTGTTTGATTTAGATAATACGATTGCTCCTATTAATGTCGAAGTACCTGATAAAGAAATCAAGGATTTATTTGCTGATATTGAATTGTTAGGAATAAAGGTTATTATTATGTCTAATTCCAATAAAGCGCGTGTTCGTCCTTTTAAAGAAGGCTTAAATGTTGACTCTAGTTTTAATAGTCATAAGCCTTTTAAGAAAAAATATAAAAAAGTAATGGAGATTTATAATTTTAAAGATAATGAAATTGCTTGTGTAGGGGATCAACTTTTAACGGATGTACTTGGAGCCAATCGCATGGGCATGGTGAGTATTTTAGTTAATCCTATTAGTCATATAGATGGTTTTGGAACAAAGATCAACCGTATTTTTGAGAGAAGAATTTTTAAAAAACTAAACCATCAAGGATTATTTCAATTAGGAGAATACTATGAATAAATGTAGTGGTTGTGGTGTTGATTTACAATCTTCTTTTAAGGATAAGATTGGGTATATTCCTAAAGAAAAGATGGACGATGAGAAAGTCTTTTGTGAAAGGTGCTTTCGTCTTCTTCATTATAACGACTTAAAAATGGTTTCTTTACCAATAGAAGATGTAGTATCTACTGTAAATAAAGAAGGGGAATATGCTTTCTTTTTAGTTGATTTACTTAATATAAATAGCGAAGTTTTGAATACTTTTAAGAAGATAGAGATTCCAAAAACCTTGGTTGTAAGTAAAATGGATACGATTCCAAAATATATGAAACGTGAAAAAATAAAACTTTGGTTAGAAGAAGAGTATAAAATAGATTCCACAATTCTTTTTTTAAGTGCCACTAAGAATGTAAATGTTCATGCTTTACGAAAAAGAATGGAAGAAGAGGGTGTTCGTTTCGCCTATTTGTTAGGATTTACGAATGCAGGAAAAAGTACACTTGTCAATCGTTTAAAAGAAGAGGATATACTTACAACAAGTTGTGTTCCTAACACAACTATAGGATATATAAAAATTCCTTTGGAAGATGGTTATACTTTGATAGATAGTCCAGGGTTTCAATATCAAAATCCTATTTATAACCAAAAAGAAGCTTCTTTTATAAAAAAAATGAATCCAAAGAGTTCATTAAAGCCTATTACATATCAGTTAAAAAAAGGGACAAGCCTTATGATTGAAGATGTTCTTCGTATTGAAAATCTAAGTGAAAAATGTAATTTAACTTTCTATATGAGCAATTTATTAGAGATAAAAAAAGTATATGAAAAAAATACTATATTAAAAGAAATAACAAACGTAACAAAGGAAATAAAAAGAGATGAAGATATTGTTATAAAAGGATTAGGATTTATTAATGTAAAATCTAATTGTTTATTGAAAATTTATGTTAAGAATATGGAATGGTTAGAAATTCGTCGTTCTTTTTTTGAAAGGTAGTAAAAATTATGAGTAAAATTAAAGTAATGAGTGAGAATTTAGCTAATAAAATAGCAGCAGGGGAAGTTGTTGAAAAGATTTCTTCTGTTGTCAAGGAACTATGTGAAAATAGTATAGATGCGCATGCTAAAAGTATTAGTGTTTCTCTAATCGATGGAGGACTTCGTTCTATAGAGGTTTTGGATGATGGAGATGGTATGGATAATGAGGACGCTCGTCTTGCCTTTGGACGTCATGCTACGAGCAAATTAATTCGTGATGACGATTTGTTTTTTATTGATACGTTAGGATTTCGTGGAGAGGCGCTTCCTTCTATTGCTAGTGTAAGTAAAGTAGTATTAAAAACTTGTAATGGAGATATTGGGACCTTTTTAGAAATTAAAGGTGGCAAAATCGTAGAAGAAAAGAGTGCTGATGCTAGAATTGGAACTTCTATTACTGTAACGGACCTTTTTTACAACACACCTGCAAGGTTAAAATATTTAAAAAGTGAAAGTGCAGAGTTAGCAGGATGTGTGTCATTACTTGAACGACTTGCTTTGTCTCATCCTTCTATTGCTTTTACATTAACAAATAATGAACATGTTCTTGTAAAGACTACAGGTAGTGGAAATTTACATAAATGCATTCATGAAATTTATGGTTTAAATGTATCAAGTAAAATGCTTGAAGTAAAAGCTAGTACAGATGATTTTGATTTATATGGTTTTGTTTGTAAACCTGAGATTTTAAAGTCCAATCGTAATCATTTTATTACAATGGTGAATGATAGAGTTGTAAAAAATTACGATATGAATCGAGCAATTAATGATGCCTACTATACTTATAAGCCTGATACAAAGTTTCCTATTGTTGTTTTAAAAATCAATACAGATCCTACTTTAATTGATGTCAATATTCATCCTACAAAGCAGGACATTAAGTTGTCAAAAATAAGTGAACTTTATGATTTAATTTACAATACGATTAAGGAGGCGTTATATCAGTCTTTGTTAATTCCTGATGCTATTAAAAAGCCAGAATACAATGAAATTAAAGATCAATATGTAGAACATTTTGTAAAAGAGAGAGAAGAAGCAAACGACGAATATAAAGAAAGTAGTCAAGTGACTTTAGATTTAAGCTACGAGGAAGAAAAAGAGAGCCCTATTATTGTGAATGAAGAGCTAAAAAATTTAGTTTTGTATCCAATTGGAGTTGCCCATGGTACATATATTATTGCACAGAATGAAGAAGGCGTTTATTTAGTTGATCAGCATGCTGCTCAAGAAAGAGTAAATTACGAGCGATATTTAAAAGCTTTAAGGGAAAGTGTTGTATCGACTACTGGTCTGTTGTTTCCAATTACAATTGAACTTTCTTCTAGTGAATTTTTAATTGTTAAAAATAACATTGATGTTTTATTAAATATGGGGTTTAAAGTAGAAGAGTTTGGTGTTAATACTTTTGTATTCAAAGAGCATCCCACATGGTTAAAACAAGGTTATGAAGAGGAATCAATTTACAAAATTGTAGATATTTTGATAGGGAATAATGGAAAATTTGATCCTGTAAAATTTAATGAGCATATTGCAATCACTCTAGCTTGTAAAATGAGTATTAAAGCCAATATGCACATAGGCCCCGATGCTATAGAAGAGCTACTAAACGAATTAGTGGCTTGTGACAATCCATATAATTGCCCGCATGGTAGGCCAACAATCATTAAGTTTTCCATTTATGATTTAGAAAGAATGTTTAAAAGGGTAATGAATTAGTTGCCTTTTTTTCTTATTTTCATTATAATGAATGAACGAGGTGTAGATTATGAAAAATAAAGAAATACTTCAATTTTTAAAACCATTTGTTGTTCAGGAAAAGAAATATATTTTCTTAGCTGTTGTACTTTCTTTAGTGAGTAGTTTAATTGGAATTACATATGGATATTTTTCTGGACTTGCTATGAATTTTGTTGCAGAAAAGGCTTTTGAAATTGGTATTATAATTTTACTTTTAAATCTATTGTTATCTATTTTGAATAATTTGTTTTTTGAAAGATTAAGTACAATTTTATCTACAAGAATGAGCTTTAGGGTCATAGAGAACATTACTTTTATCTTATTTCGTAAAGTATTAAAACTGCCTACAAAAGCCTTTGAAGAAAAGTCGAGTGGTGAATTTATTAATCGTATTACGAATGATTCTGAAACAATTACGGATGCTATTTCAAGTCTTATTTATATTGCTATAAAACTACTTGCTAGTTTATTTATTTTCTTTTATGTTTTAGGGAATTCTTTGTTTGTTGCCCTTGAAATTATTGTCTATCTTCTAGGAGTTTGTATGCTTTCTGTAAAATTTAATAAAAAATTAAATACTATGCAAAAAGAAATTCGAAGTGAAAATGATCTTTATATTGCTAACGTAAATGAGTCTATACGTGGTATTCGTGAGGTTCGTGCTTTAGGAATTAATAAAAATATTATCAAAAATTTAAAAGAAATTGTTACACATTTATTTCAAAAGAGAAATAATACGATCACGTATGAGAATAATTATTATGCAATCATGGGTAGTTTAGCAGAAGTTTTTATTACCATTGTTTTTATAACTATTATTATTGAAATACTTTTGGAAAGAGGATCTTATACTTTTTTAATTGCTATGACTTACTATGTTTATAATTTCCAAAGTTTGGTTGATCGTTTTGCAACATTTTCGACTCAATATCAAAAACTAAAAGTTTCCGTAGAACGTATTTATGAAGTTGTAGCAAATAAATTGTATCCAGATATATCTTATGGTACTTATCATAATTTAAAACCAGTGGGAGAAATTAATTTTCAAAATGTTACTTTTCATTATCATGATAATAAAAATAAAATTCTAAATGGATTTAATTTGAATGTAAAACCAAATACAAAGGTAGCAATTATTGGAAAGAGTGGTCAAGGCAAAAGTACTATTTTTAATCTTTTACTACGTTATTTTGATGCAACAAAAGGTCAGGTTCTATTAGATGGTATTCCTATAGAAGAATATGATGAAGAAAGTTTGAGGAATACGATTAGTATAATTCGCCAAGATCCATTTTTATTTAACAAATCTATTTTAGATAATTTTAAAATGGTGAATGATAAGATTACTTTAAATGAGGTTCGTAAGTATTGTAAAATTGCTTTGATTGATGAATATATTATGACTTTACCTCAAAAATACAAGACAATTATAGGAGAAGGTGGCGTTAATTTATCAGGTGGTCAAAAGCAAAGACTTGCGATTGCAAGAGCTCTATCTAAGAATAGTAAAATTATTTTGTTTGATGAAGCAACGAGTGCTCTTGATAATGAGTCTCAAGAAAAAATTATTTCGGTGATGAATGAGATAGCAAAAGAGCATACCATTATCACTATTGCTCATCGTTTGTCAACTATTATTGATTCGGATGTTATTCATATTATGGAAGATGGTAGGATTGTTTCTTCAGGAACGCATGAAAAACTTTTAAAAGAAAATTCTATTTATCAAGAACTATATCGAAATAATGCGTAAATAGATTATTTTTTGGTATACTAAGTAGTAGTGATGAGTATGAAAGATGTAAAAATGAAAAGGTTATGTGCTGTAATTTTGGTTTTATTGGTGCCAGTTGTTTTCTTTTTTGGTAACAGAAAGGAATCTTTTGTGTCGGCTTTACAAGGTGGTAAAAATTTGAACAGTAAAGTGGATGAAATTTTAAAGCAAAATGAAGATAAGGAACTTATTAGCAATGAAGTTTTTCAAGATAAATTTATTTATTTGGCTTTTCAAAAAGAGGATGAGTTTACTAGTTTTTTCGTTGATGTTAAAACAGGTGAAGAAAAGTTACTTTTTGATTATATAAAAGAAGATAAAAAAGAGGAATTTTCGAATACAGTACAGAGTTTACTTTATTTAAAGTATCCTAAATTTATTGCGGATGTGCTATCTTTAGAAGAAACAGAAAAATTAGTTCAACTTTCTAATAACGAACTTGTTATCCATTATAACCAAAATATATTAGAACCAAAGATAGAGGAAAGTCTTTATTTACGTATTAATTATAATGAAGTTAAAGATACATTGGATTTTCCTGTATCATTAGATGGGGAGTATAATAATGAAAACGGTTATGATTTAGATAAAAATAAAAAGGCAGTAGCACTTACTTTTGATGATGGTCCAAATGGAGCAAGAACTAATAAAATTGTGGACATACTTGAGCAAAATAAAGCACATGCTACGTTTTTTATGGTTGGGAATCGAATGGAAGCGGGAAAGGAAACAATTTTGAACGTACTTAATAAGGGAAATGAAATTGGAAGTCATTCTTATAATCATAAAAATATGAAACGAATGAAATTAGAAGATGTTATAAGTGAAGAAGAACAAACCAAAGAAGTTTATTATAAAATTACAGGTAAAGAACTTCTTTATACTCGACCACCTTATGGGAATATTACGCAGCAAATTAAAGAAAATTTACCGACAATTTTTGTGAATTGGAATATGGACACAGAAGATTGGTTGCATCGTAATAAGGATCATATCGTTCAGTATGTGATGGAAAATGTTACAGATGGGGATATTATTTTGATGCATGATAGTTATGATTCGACGGTTGAAGCTGTAGAGGAATTGTTGCCAAAGTTATATGCAGAGGGATATCAAGTAGTGAGTATTAGTGAACTTGCTCAGTTAAAAGGTAAAACGTTAGAAAAAAATCAAGTTTATCGCAGTATAGAAGCTAATTAGAAGAAATTTAAAGTTACGTCATCTTCATCATTTCCAATAATACTAATGTATAAAGAAATAGCACCTCCTATTAAGAAAAGTAATGCTGCAACGAGCCCTGCATTGGCAAGTAATATATCTTTAGGACTAGAATTTCGATCTAGTCTTTTTATATGTTTATAATTGATATAGGCAAAATAAAGATAAATAATAAAAGTTACAATAAAGATTTCCGTATTAATGGTTCTAAAGATATTTTCGTCTTTTTTGTGATGCTTTAGTAAATATTCTTTTTCATAGTGATTGGAAACTATAGCAAAGATTGCTAAAAAAATATATATAATCCATATATAATCTTCAATTCGTACCTCGTTGTAAGTTTCACTGTCCATACTATTATTTCCCATATTAATTCTTATGCAAATATAGACAAAATAAAAACATACTTTAGAGTATGTTTAATTCTTAAATGGTGACCAGTACGGGATTCGGACCCGTGAATGCTGCCGTGAAAGGGCAGTGTGTTAAGCCGCTTCACCAACTGGCCAAAAACAAAATGGTGGGCTTGGGGGGACTTGAACCTCCGACCTCACGCT
>CASDHD010000042.1 GCA_949280095.1 uncultured Bacilli bacterium | reverse complement strand
ACCCATCCTATATTATTAGGATATCATATTTTTAGTTTCGCAAAATATCTATTAAGCTTTTCTCCTGACAAATTAATTGCTAGTCCAGTTTCCAGCCACAAAGGATTGTCAATCAAAATAGAGGAATATAATTTTTTTATAAAAGCGTTAAGAATAGAAAAGCGCAAAAACAAAAATAATTGGTTTTGGGGCATATTTTCTACTCGGTTATAACAAATAGAAATGCGTGCTTCTTCATTTTCAAATCGAGTTCGAAATTCATTATATAACTCAGAGTTTTTACACAAATTAATTCGTACCTTTGGATAAGAAGATAAGTGAAAAAAAGAAAGTAAACTACGTTTTCTATTTGACAAAAGAGTAAGTAAATCTTCTTTTAAACATTGGAGACTATAATCGCCATAAATACTAAAATCATTATTTTCAATCAAAAGATTTTCATATTCCTTTTTATGATTCACAATAATTCACCCTATTTTCATTTACTATTTTACCATGTTTACAGAATTTACACTTTTTTAATGTGGGTGCAAGACAATCATTTTACGTTTTTTTGATATTGTCATTATTGGTTGACATCATAAAAATTTTGCCAAGGATTTTTTCTCTTAAGTCTTTTTAATGCCTCTTGCATCGTAATTTCATCAGGGCAAACTTTATCTAGTTCATTCCATTTAATTGGCATCGAAACCCTTAGTTTTTTTCTAACCCTTAATGAATAAGGAGCAACAGAAGTTGCGCCTTCCGTATTACGAATCCAATCAATAAAAATTTTACCTTTTCGATTTTCCTTACGAATATTACTTGTATACTTATCGGGCCATTTTGTTTCCATAAGAATTGCAACATTTTTAGTAAATTCGCGAGCTGAACTCCAAGTTTTTAATTTCTTTGTTGGAACAACAACATGATACCCTTTTCCTCCACTTGTTTTCAAAAAAGAAACTAATCCAATTTCATCCAAAATACTTTTTAAATCTCTTACTCCTTCTCTTATTTTATCTAAAGCCATTCCTTCGTCTGGATCTAAATCAAAAACCAATACATCGGGATTTTTATATTTTAGAACTCGACTTCCCCATATGTGAAATTCAAAACTATTCATTTGTACTTCTCCAATTAAACCAGATAAATCTTTTATGTAGTAATAATCTTCTTTTTTTCCTTTATCACTAGGCAATGTGATACTTCCCATACCTTCACCTTTCGTTTCGAAGTGTTTTTTAAAAAAGCATTCTCCTTTTATTCCTTGGGGAGCACGTATTGTACTTATTATACGATTTTGGATAAATGGAAGCATCCATTTTCCAATTTTTTGATAATAATTTACAATCTCTATTTTGGTAATCTTTGGGCAATCATAGATTAATTTTTGAGGATTTGTAATTTGGACTCCTTCCACAATATTTTTCTTTTTAGAATTTTTAGGAAGTGTTTTTATGCCACTTGCTATTTCCTCCATCGTTCTTCCAGTTTTAATGCTTATCGCATATTCCTTGATATCATTAAATGAAAATACATCATCCATTTCTTTGATAAGTAACCAATTTTCCTCTTTATATTTTACGAGTGTCCAACTTCCTTTTAAGCGGCTTCCATGTAAAATAAACTTAATGGAACCATTTTGAAAATCTTTAGAAGGATTTCCAAGAGGTTCCCAAAATCCCTCATCCCATAGCATTACTGTTCCACCGCCATATTCTCCTTTAGGAATTGTTCCTTCAAAATGACGATAAGACAAAGGATGATCCTCAACATGGACAGCAAGTCGTTTATCCTTAGGATTATAAGATGGACCCTTAGGAACTGCCCAACTTTTTAAAGTTCCATCCCATTCAAGTCGAAAATCATAATGCTCACGTCTGGACAAGTGATGTTGTACGCAAAATCTTAATTTCTTATGAGAAGCCTCTTTTTTTCCTACTGGCTCTTTTGTTTTTTTAAAATCTCTTTTTTGATTATATTTCTTTAAATTATTCACAATAATACCTCACTTTAGTATTATTATTTCCTTTATTTCTCACATTTTATGCTTTATTTTACTAGATTTCGTTTCATAGATTTATTTGACAAAATTTTGTAATATTATATAATGAGATTAATAAATCATTGAGGATTTAGAGTTTATAGGATTAAGACAAAATGATGTTTTAATGAATAAGTAGTAAAGAAGGTGTGAAGTAGAGTTATGAAAAAATATGTTATTTTAATGTGTGCTCTAGGAGTTATGTTATTTACTACTGGTTGTGAAAAAACAAATACTTTAAATTGTACAAAAACAGAAACAGATGATGATGGTTATAAAACTACAGAAACTATAGTTGTTACTTCTAAAAACGATAAAGTATCTAAAGTGGAACAAACCAGTATACAAGAAATGGAAGCCGATTTGGTAGACTCAACAATATCTTTTGGTGAAACATTTAGTTCTGCATTCAATGAAATTGATGGTATGGATGTGAAGTATTCTAAAGAATCTGAAACAAGTATAAAACTTACGATGAACGTTGATTTCGCTAAACTTGATATGGATAGATTAAAAGAAGCATTCGGTGACGATTTAACCGATGATGAATTTTATTCAGCAAAAGATATGTCTTTAGAAGAATTCAAAACAAAAAATTTAGAAGGTTACACTTGTAACTAAAAAGAAACCACTAGTAATAATTCTTAAAAACTAGTGGTTTTTTATTTGTTCAACTTTATACGATAAACGACAACTTCTTCTACACCATCTAAACTACATAACATTTCTTCCTTAGGAACCGGCCCATGATAGAATACTTCGCCATGATTTTTTACAGCTACTTTTTGCGAATAAAGATTGTTTGGTAAAATGGAAATATACAAATCTTTATCATTCACTACTTTATTTTTTTGAAGCAAGTTTTTTAATAACTCTAAAGCAAGTGTAGCATAGCCTTGATGTTGATAACATTCTTCTATATCATAATAAACATTTCCAGTGTAAGTAAATCCACCATTCTCGTGATAACAGTACCCAATGCTCCCTATTTTTTCTCTAGTTTCATTCAACATAATAGCAAATATAAAATTTTTTTCTACCAAAATATCGTTGTCTTTAAAAAAACGACTGACAGATAAAGTAATTTTGTCATTCCAGATAACAGGATTAAAATCTTTATCAGGTACAAGAGGAATACAAGAATATAATTCTCGCAAAGAAAAAAATTGGCCTATTTTATTTGATTGTTCTAAACAATTTATAAGAGTTTGTAGTAAACAAATGGCTTCCTTTTTCTCTAGACAAAAAAACTGAAAAGCACTATCTTCTTTCATAGGATACTTTTTCACTTCTTTTGTACTATAATTTTTATCGTGAATATACTTTGTTATGGAGTAATTTTTCTTTTTCTTATCCACTTTTACTTCTATTTCTAAAATTTGATCTTCTTTTATTATTCTCTGTGAAAGATGAATAAAGTCTTCATTTTGTGAAATAAAATAAATATATTCATTCTCTTCATAAAAATAAATGGTTTGCGTTAAAATTTTGGTGTTTAGTAAATTAGTGCCTTCTCTTAAAAGAATACGTATAGGAATTTTGATTGGACATTGAAAATTTTCTAAAGTACAAGCTTCTAAAATCTCTATTTTTATTAAGCCTTTTTCATCTAAAACTCGAATTTTTTCTTTACTAGGTTCTAAAGTTATATACGTTCTTCTCTCTACATCCTTCTTATTAGTAAAAGCACTTTTTATTTTTTTACCTATTTCTTTCATACAAATTCTCCTCAAGCCATATGTATTATATTTTAAAAGCCACTAAAAAGTAAAGAAACTTCTAGCAATTATGGTAAAATATTGTATAAACATGGAGGTTAAGCATGGAAAATGTTAAAATGACAAATATGTGTATGATTGTTAATAAAGAAACAAATCAAGTATTAGTACAAGATAGAATAAAAAGTTGGTGTGGAATTACTTTTCCTGGTGGTAAATTAGAATTAGGAGAAGCAGTGGTTCCTTCTACCATAAGAGAAGTACAAGAAGAAACAGGGCTAACTGTTTCAAATTTACAACTTTGTGGGATTAAAGATTGGTATGATTTCAAGAAAGAAGAAAGATATATCGTTTTCTTACTAAAAACCTATGATTTTACAGGAACTTTAATGGATGAAACCAATGAAGGAAAAGTATTTTGGATAGATATTAATAAAATCAAAGAGTACAAACTATCTTCTGATTTTGAAGAAATGTTAGATATTTTTCAAGGAAAAGGTACAGAATTTTTCTATGAAGATTTAAAATTAGAAGATGAAAATAAAAGATGGTTAAAAAAACAATTCTAAATTTATCACTATACTACTTGGCTCGCCCATAACATTATTCATACAACTTAGTCAAAACTTGAACAATTCTTAGTTAATTTTCTGTATAATAAAACAATACTATTTATTCTTTTCCGCTGTAATTGTTATTTTAAATTCTTTAGATATTTTTTGTAAGATTCTAATATCGTAATTCACTCTTCCACTTTCATAATCTTGGATAGTTCTTATACTTCGCCCTATTCGTTTTCCAAATTCTTGTTGTGTAAGTCCTGTCCACTCTCGAATTATTTTTATAAAAGCACCTGAACCATAATCTTCTAAAATAACCTTCATAACTATTCACCTACAAATATATTGTATAAGAAAATATGAAAATGACAAGAAAAATTTTTAATTGATTTATAGGCAATTTCCCAAATAAAAGTTAAAAATGTTACATAATGATTATAATTCACTTATTAAATAGATTTCAATTAGTTCAAAATATGTAAACTAATGTAAAACTTTAATAAAAGTTCAGCAAATCCATTGTATTTATTATGTCAACATTATAAGTAAATGTCATTATATTGATTAAACAGGATAACGTAAAATCCGTTTTTTTACTAAAAATTGGCAGCACAAAAACGCAAACATTTGTTTGATTTATTTTGGATTTTATTTTATAATAAACATGGTGAGTGATTATGGAATTACAAGAAAAACTAAAAATTCTTGCGGATAGTGCTAAATATGATGCTTCATGTTCTTCTAGTGGAAGTAACAGAAAAACAAAAGATGGGCTAGGTAATGTAGCCTTATCTGGTATTTGTCATAGCTTCTCATCTGATGGAAGATGCATTTCTCTTTTAAAGATTTTAATGACCAATTGCTGTATTTTTGACTGCAAATATTGTTTAAACCGAAAAAGCAATACTATAAAAAGAGCAATATTTACCCCAGAAGAAGTATGTGAAATTACTCTAAATTTTTATCGCCGAAATTACATTGAAGGTTTGTTCTTAAGTTCAGGTATCATTAAAAGTCCTGACTATACCATGGAACTCTTAATTAAAACCATTACCCTATTACGTAAAAAATATCATTTTGGAGGGTACATTCATGCTAAAGCAATTCCTGGAGCAAGTGAAAAACTACTTCGTGATTTAGGTCTTTTAGTAGATCGATTAAGTGCTAATGTTGAACTTCCTACTTCTAACGGACTAAAACTTTTGGCTCCAAATAAAAACGAAAGCAATGTTACCAAAATTATGCGTTATGTAAAAACAAACCAAAATAGAAAATATGTACCAGCAGGACAAAGTACTCAAATGATTATTGGAGCAACAAAAGAAAGTGATTTAGAGATTATGGAAAAAAGTGAAAACCTATACAAAAGTTTTCTTTTAAAACGGGTTTTTTATTCAGCTTATATTCCAGTAAACAAAGATAATTTATTGCCAACTCTTGAAAGTCCACCTCTAAAACGCGAAAATCGTCTTTACCAAGCGGACTGGCTATTACGATTTTACAACTTTAAAGTTAGCGACTTACTTGATGAAAAAAATCCAAATTTTAACATCCTCGTAGATCCAAAAGCAGATTGGGCCTTACGCCATTTGAATGAATTTCCAAAAGAAGTAAATCGTTGTTCTTATTATGACTTATTAAAAATTCCAGGAATTGGTGTTAAATCTGCAAAAAGAATACTAAGCTCACGAAAGATTTTCACACTCTCTTTTGAAGATTTAAAAAAAATGGGAGTTGTTTTAAAGAGAGCCAAATACTTTATTACATGCAACGGAAAATACTTTATGAGTGCAAACCTTTTTCATAAGGAATTTATCGAAAAAAACTTAGTATTGGAAGAAACAACGCCTTCTATAAAAACTCATGAACAATTGAGGTTATTTAATGAATAATGATTGTTATCTTTATGAAGATACTTTTTTGAGTCTTTTAAATTTAATCGTGTATTTAATAAAAAATAATATAAAGCCAGGAAATATTAAAAATTGTCAATATATTCCTAACTTACTTGATCATGTTATTTCTTTAAAAATAGAAGAAGATGGAAACATTATAAACCAAATCATTCAATATATGGGTCCTTATACCTTTCGTTCCATTTATTATGTATTTTTATCTACCGAAGAAAACAAGGAGTTAATTCTTTATTATCTTATTTTAAATGGAATGAAATACAAAGAAAAAGTCTTATATCATCGAAATTTAAAATGTGTAGAAAAAACAATAAAAATTGCGAAAGCTGTTTTGCATGAAGCACACAAATATAAAGGTTTTACTCGTTTTAAAGAATTAGAAAATCATATTTTGTATGCTGAAATAGAACCAACAAATGATATTTTAATTTTAATATCCCACCATTTTCAAAAAAGATTACGAACAGAGTATTGGATTATAAAGGATGTAAAAAGAGGTATACTAAGTTTATACGATAAAAAGAAATATTATTTAATTTTAGAAGAGAATTTTACTCTTGAAACAACATTACTTAGTCAAAAAGAAAATGAAATAGAAAATTTATGGAAAACATTTTATAAAACAATTGGTATAAAAGAAAGAAAAAACGAACGCTGTCGCAGAAATTTTATGCCTAAAAAATATTGGAAATATATGTTAGAAGTGGAAAGTGAATTATGAAAAAAATAGTAAATGGTAAAGAATTACAAGAAAAAATGAAAGAAAGCATAGAACTTTTATGTGAAACTGTAAGTGCAACTTTAGGGCCTAAGGGGAACAATGTCATTATTGACCACTCTTTATTTAGTCCCTTTATTACAAATGATGGAGCAACAATTGCTAAAAATATTGAAAGTGAAGATGCCATCGTAAATACAATTTTAGAAATAGCAAAAGAAGCTTCTTTAAAAACAAATGATACTGTTGGAGATGGTACAACAACAACTCTTGTTCTTTTAGAAAGTATTTTTAATACGAGTTTACAATATATTGAAAATGGTAAAAATCCAATTCTATTAAAAAAAGAACTGGATTTATATTTAGAAAAGCTTTTAGAAAAATTAGAAAAAGAAAAGAGAAAGCCAAGTAAAGAAGATTATTTTTATATTGCATCTATTGCAGCCAATGATGAAGTCTTAGGAAAAATAGCGAGTGATGCTTTTTTTGCCGTTCAAAACAAAAATGCCATTATCCTAAAGGAAATCGATGAAAATAAACTAGATTTGGAATTTCTTTATGGCTATACCCTAGAAACGCAACTAGTAAGTGATTATTTTCTGAAAGAACAAACCAGTTTAAAACTTGAAAAAGCAAGTGTTTTAATTCTTCATGATTATCTAAATCATTTAGAGAACATAGCCTTTATTTTAAACGATTGTATGAAAAACAACAAAAATCTAATCATTTTTGTAAACGATTATGCCGAAAATGTCCTTAAAGAACTTATCTCGCTAAATTTAGATAGTGAACTTAACTGTTGTGTTTTAAAAATCAATGAATATGGCATGCACCAAAGGAAAATAGAACATGATTTAGAAATCATTACAAATGCCAAAGTAATTGATAATTATGAATTCGTGACTAGAGAAAACTTAGGATTTGTAGAAAATATCACTATTTCTAACCATTCATCCCAAATTCTTTTTCAAGAGAATAACAAAGTGAAGAGCTATATTTCATTTTTAGAAAACGAAAGAAAAGAATATCAAGATGAATTTGAACAAAACTTCTACCAGAAAAGAATCGCTATGTTACATTGCGGTCTTGCTAAGATTTTAGTAGGATCCCCGACAAAAATGGAAAGTCATGAAAAGAGAATGCGCTTAGAAGATGCATTATGTGCTTTAGATAGCTGTAAAAATGGTGTCATCTTTGGAGGAGGAGTTACACTTTTAAAACTTGCCGCTGAAATAAAAGGGAAAACGAATGCGGAAACTATTTTTAAAAAATCTTTAGAAATGCCTTTTATAAAAATTCTTACCAATGCTGGAATTGACTATTCTCCTATTTTAGAAGAAATAACAAAAGCTAATTACCAAAAAATATACAATGTACAAAAAGAAAAAATAGAAGATGTAAAAAGCTCTTCTATTCTTGATTCTTTCAATGTTGTTGCCTCTTCTTTAATAAATGCCACTTCTATTGCTACTATGCTTCTTACAACAACAAGCTTAGTAATTAATGAATATCAAAATAATTGTAATAAAACAAATGAATATACAGAATTATAAAATTTAGAAAATCATTTTATTCTTCTTTTTCTTTAAGTAAATATTTATAAGCAGTAGAAAAATTAGGAACATTTTTCCATAAAGAAACGTCTCCAAGAATAATCATTTTTCTTTTAGCTCTTGAAACAGCTACATTCAAAATATTTGGCTTAGTTCCAGCCCATTGAATAGCTCCTAAACTATTTTGACTACATCCAAGGACTAGAATTACCTCTTTGGCTTCTTTTCCTTGAAAAGTATGAACTGTACCACAATGGGTATGGACCCAATTCCGTATTTCTGCTTGCTTGAAAGAAGTAATTTCTGGAATACGTTTTATTAATTTCTTTTTCATTTCATTTGCCACCGATTTAAAAGGTGTAATGATGTAAAGACTTGGAAATTGTCCATGATTTATTCCTATCCCTTTTTCTACAAACTCTAATACTTTTTGGCCTTGCTCTTCTACATAATGATTTTCTTTACTTATTTCTTCCCCTTTAATATCTAGCCATTCTGAAACAGGAAAAATATCTTTCTCTTCCTGATCTTCTTTTTTATTTTTTCCATCCTCGGTGCAATAAAACATTTTTCCATTATAAGCAATTTTATTTGAAATAGAAAACATAGGTTCTAAACAACGACGGTGTAATAGAAGAGGACATCCAATCCATTGATCTGGTTCACCTTTTCTCAACTCTCCATATGGATTATAAACATCTGCAAGAACTTGTGCACTCAGTGTTCTATCATGAAAATGTGCATTAATCTTATCTTTAGAATCCAGTACTAAATAGAGTTCTTCTGGAGTTGATACAACAGGTTCGATTTGCAAGGGATCCCCAAGAACGATTGTCTTTTTTGCTCGATAAATCGCTCCTAGTACAGAAGATGGTGTAGCCTGTCCTGCTTCGTCGATAATTAGATACCCTATTTCCTCTTTTTTGATATCTTTCAAAAAACGCTCTACACTAGCTAAAGTCGTAGATATAACTGGTACTAATAAGAATAAAGTATTGAAAAATTCACCGAAACATTTCTCTTTCATTTCAGAATATTCTCCACTATTATTAAGCATATTTACTGCAAAATTTAGATTTTTCTTAAATCGTGGGGAGTTTAACACAAAGCTCTTATGGACTTGCAATGCTTTATAAAAAAGTTCTTCTCTCAGTTTATCATAATATCCGTTGGTCCATGGTGCTTCTTTTTGAGATTTCTTATTTTTATCAATATCTTTATAAAAGTCAGCATCTGCTATTACGATTTCTTCTTGGCGGTAGCCTTCTTGTTTTTTAGATAAAGCAGTTTGTATTTGTTTTAGATTTTCTATTTCTTTCTCTTTTTCTTTTTCTAACTTTTCTTGCTCTTGAATTTCAAAATTTAATTTTAAAATATTTACTTTTTCGGCAAAGTATTCCCCTTCCGTTTCTTCAAGTTTGCGTAGTAGCTCTTTTCGCTGTTGTAACAAAACATTTTTGGAAAAGAAAATCGATAATATTTTCACATACCAAGGTAATGCTTTATTTATATCACTCACTAATTTTTGATATTCTTTCTGCATTTTTTCTAGATTTTCTAATTTATCTACTATTTTTTTCTTTTGCTCCAAAAGTGGTTTTACTTGTTCTTTTATAGTTTCCAATTCTTCCGTTTTCATTTTTATTTTTTCTTTATTTATTTCTAGCTCTTCTACTTCTTTTTCTACCGTTTCTAACATAGAACGATATTGCAAAACTTCCTTTAGTTTTTTTTGAAAGGATACCTTACACTTTTCAAAATCAATGTCTATGTTTAAATAATCCTGAAATCTACAATCACTTTCTTTATTAAACCACAAAGCATGTAAAAATTGATTTATATTCGCTTTCTTTCCCATACGGACAGAAATAAGTCCCCAATTTTCCTCCTTTTTATTGATTGCGTCGGTTAGTTTTGTAAAATAAATTTCTTTATAATCGTCTCTATCAAAAAGCGAAGTTCTTGTTTTTTGCTTTTTTACATCAGATGCAATAGGTAACTCTAGCGTAATAT
>CASDHD010000041.1 GCA_949280095.1 uncultured Bacilli bacterium | reverse complement strand
TATATAATTTAAGTATAAAAAAAAGAAGTTAATCTTCTTAAAACCAATTTAAATGAAAGAATTGATTTGCAAAGAATAAAATACCTGCTATAAAAGCAATTGTAATAATAATCAATAAAACTCTTATTAATACTTTATTCGTCTCCATATCTTCTTTTAAATCATTAAAATCATCAAAATCACTCTTTGAAAAATTAACCGAATTGGTATAAAATGTTTTATCAAATTCTTTCTTATCTTCTGGTTGTGTTTCTTTTTTTTCAATTGCCTCTGTTTTTTCCTTTTTCTCGATTTCTTCATTAATTCCGTCTAAGACAACAGTATTGTCGCTACCTTTCAAATCCGTTAAAATATCTAAAGGGTTCATTTCTCTTGTTAATTCTTTTTCCGTAATCGTATTAATTAAATTAACTAAATCATCTTTATTACTTGTAACTTTAGAATCTAGTTCTTCTTCCTCTTCATCGTTTAAAGATAACCCTCTTAAAATGTCATATTGAGTATCTCTTACCTTTTTTAATCTTTCACGTTCATAATCTATTTCTTTGTCTTGTTTTGCTTTTTCAATAATTGCATTTATATTGTATTCTTTTGTTTCTTCTTCCTCGTAGATTTCAGTTGGTTCTTCTTCCTCTTGTTGTTGTTTAATTAAAGCACGAGATTTACGAGGTTCTTGGGCATAGTTTTTTTCTAAAAGTTCTTTTATTTTTTCGACGTCTATATTTTTTTCATTTTCCCCTATTACATGAGCATTACTTGTAAGATTTATATCTTCTAATTCACTACGAGTCATACCTTGATATAATTCTTCGTTTTTTCTCGACCTAGAGCCATAAGAAACGGGCTCTTGATATCCGTAGTCGTAGTCGTCATAATCATTACGCCTAGCGCTACTATATTTATCCATTCTAGAACTCATGCTTTTTCACCTACACTATTCTAAAACATAATAACATAAATTTTGCACTTTTGAAATAGGTACTAGTTGATTTTTCAGAATTCTACTCGTATAATTTTTTTAGGAGATGAAAAAATGAAAAAAATAAATGTAAGTCAAGAAAGATGTATTGGTTGTGGTGCATGTGTTGCAATTGATCCAGAACATTTTGAATTTAATGATGATGGAAAATCAACGCCTATCACAAATGAAAATTTAGAAAGTGAAAACTTAGTTAATGCGATAGAATCTTGTCCAACAAGTGCTATTGAAATGAAAGAAGAAACAGAAAACAACGAAGAACAAACAAATAGCACTATCGAACAAGACAATGAAGTTTGTGATTGCGATAATTGTGATTGTGAAACTTGTGAAAATAGTGATGATGAAGAATGCGAATGTGATGATTGTTGCGAATGCCCTCATCATCAAGAAGAACAAAATTAAAACACCAAATGGTGCCTTTTTTTTGCATAAATGTTAATTGTTAATATTAACTTCCAAGTTTTAACTGATATGGATTTTCTTGACTTCCATTTCCATCTGTAATTTCTACATTAGTTGATAAATATAAAGTAGGACGAATCAAAGAAATAACATTTGCGGCGTGATACTCAACTATACCATTTGAAAACATAGTATGTACAAGATCTGACTGAAAAGAAAGTGGTGTAAGAACCCATTGATGAAAACTTGCATCAAACAGCCAGTCATTTCCTCTACAATCTATTACTTTGGCATTCCACTTAAGAAGACTAGTATTTAAACATGTATTTCTATCTGTTGTAGACCCTCCATTTGTTGCGTATCCGTAATCACTTGGATACATCAATCCTACTTTTCCTATCCATGTTGTTGGATGTCCATTATATACTATAGTTCCTCTTTCATATGTATAATACTGAGAGGCAAGAACTTCTTCACGTGTATTGTAGCTTCCTAAATTCCATACGACACTTTCTATCATGTTTTTTGCTTCATTTGTTAGTCCTGTGTTACTAAAATCGCATGCTATAGTTTTACCAGAAGTTGGAGCATCAGGATCATACGGACAATTACCACTTGTTCGATTCCAGTAGGCACCACTATTTAAGACTTTCATTAATGTACTATCTGTCCAATCATTACTTCCATATTCACTTGTGGATGAACCTGTTCCACTTGGTTTGTTATCCCATGAATAAATACCAATTGATTCATTTCTTATGATTTTAATATGACTTCCTTTATTTCCTTCACTATCTTCTATATTATTCATGACCCCTATAATTCTCCATAGTTCTCCATTGAAATTTACGTAATTATTTGGGTTTGCTCCGATATATCTTAGATTATTATCAACTGTATCGTCATATGCTAGTTCATTAGGTTCCAATTCACTATTTTCTAATAAACACGTAGCTGCATCTTTATTACAACTTGTTATTGCTTCTGCTAAAGTTAACACTTTTTTCGTAAAATCAGGAATTCTTCCTTTTAATACATTGAACTCTTTCTTTTCTTCATAAAGGGCAAATGTTCTATAGAGGGTTATTCCTCCAACTAATACTATTAGTCCTACTATTGCACCAATTATTATCTTCTTTTGCTTATCATTTTTCTTGAATCTTTCTAATTTCATCACTTAGTCCACTTTCTATTGAATATGTATTACTTACATATAATTATTATAGGTAAAATATGCCTAAAAAACAATAGGTAAAATATAACTACTATAAAATAAAAATGGTGATAAAATGAATAGACTAAAAGAAATAAGAGAAGATAAAGATTTAACACAAAAAGAAATCGCCAACTATTTAAAAATGGATCAATCAAATTATAGTAAATATGAATTAGAAAAAATAAATATTCCTCTAGACATTATAAAAAAACTTGCCGATTTTTATGACACAAGTATAGATTATCTACTTTATAGAACTGATAATCGTGTACCCTATACAAAAAGTATAATAAAAGAAGATTAAAGCTATCTTCTCTCTTATTTCAAACTATATAATTTTTTTACTTCTTTTAAAGAAAGTTCTCGATATTCTCCAGATTTTAAGTTTCCTAAAGACAAAAACGCATAACTCTCTCTTTTTAACTTTAAAACAGGATGTCCTAAACTTTCAAATATTTTCTTTACAATATGATTTCGTCCTTCAATGATACTAATTTCTACAATTGAGTTATTTTCTGTCTCTTTTCTTACTTTTAAATAAGTTGGAATAACTTTTCTTCCTTCTATCACAATGCCTTTTTTTAAACCATAAAATTCACTGGGCGAAAGAACACCTTCAATTTTTGCAATATATTTTTTTTCAATCTCATTTTTTGGATGCATAAGAAGATTAGCAAGACATCCATCATTTGTAAGAAGTAGTAACCCCGTTGTATCATAATCAAGCCTTCCAATTGGATAAATACGCAGATTAGTATCAATCAAAGATACAACTGTTTTACGTTTTAATTCATCTGTAACGCTACTAATCACCCCACGAGGTTTATTAAGCATATAATAGACTTTTTTTTCATTTTTTTCTAAAACTTTTCCCTCTACTTCGATAATGTCTTCCTCATTCACCTTAGTTCCAAGTTCACGTACAATACTTCCATTTAC
This sequence comes from uncultured Bacilli bacterium, assembly GCA_949280095.1. Lineage (GTDB taxonomy): Bacteria > Bacillota_I > Bacilli_A > RF39 > UBA660 > MGBC108787. Next base: position 6,978 of record CASDHD010000041.1, on the reverse strand, counting down.
TTTAACCTTTCCTAAACTAATTAATTCCTCCGCTTTTCTTCTAGATGTATAGCCACTATTTGCAATAACTTTTTGTAATCGTTCCATCTTCTTCTCCTTTTTCTTTATAATAAGATTTCTGCAATTTCTTGCCAATTCATTACTCTTTTAATGTTTTTCGCATCCAATTCTTCTTTAGTAATGTTTTGATTACTATAAGCATCGAACAACAATAAAGTATTTCCCTTTGTAAGATGACGGATAGAGTCATCAATACGTATATCAAACTCAATAAGCGATTTATCATTGATATAGATAATTTGTTCACTTTTTAGAAATGGCAAGTGTTTTTGTAAGTATTCCATTTTATACTTCAAATGATTTCCTTCTTGATAATGGGCATCAGGTATTGTATAACTTGTTACGATATATAATTCATACACCTCATTTAACTTTTCTATTACTTGATAAGCATCTTCTTTTAGAGGAGCATCTTCGTACATATTAAGAGGTCCTTTTCTAAAAAATTCTTCTTTTCTATCTCCAAGAGCATTTTGCAAATAGTATCCAGTCTTATCTGTATCAATTTCTTCTCCTATATACGCTTCTATTTGTTTGCGAAAAGTACCATCCGTAATTACATCATCCATATCAATCATTATTCTTTTTTTCATATTAATACCTCATACACGTCCTTAATCTATAATTGTAATAAAAAGTCAATAATATTTACTACATCAATTCCATCTAGTTGTTTTTTGCTAACATTATCCATTGTTAATATAACTTTTTTGCAGTTATCATTTATGGCAAGCAAGGATCTTTTTTCTCTTTCCTCTACATTTTCATCCATAATACTTCTGGCTACTTGATAATAGATTTTTTCATCAGGCTTTATTGCTATAAAATCAATTTCAAGTGTATTATATTGTCCTACATATACCTCGTATCCTCGACGAAGCAATTCCATATAGATTAAATTTTCATAACTACTGCCACTGTCATAAGATGATATTCCATCAATTATATTTTTAAGGCCGTTATCTACAAAATAATATTTTCCTTGCGTTTTTAATAATTGTTTACCCTTCAATTCATATCTAGGAACTCGATAGAGAAAATAAGCATTTTCTAGCATTTTTAAATACGAATCTACTGTTTCATTTGTTATAGCGCTTCCATTTTTTTTCATAAATTCTGCAATAGCATGAGGGGTAGTTAAATTTCCAATAACAGAAGCCATATATTTTATTAAATTATCCAAAAAAATAACATCTTTTATATTATTACGATTAATAACATCTTTTTTCAAAACAACTTCCTTTAAGTCATTTATATAATTCATTATTAATTCTTCATTATCATTCATATTACATATCATTGGCATTCCACCAAATTTTAAATATTTATCAAACTTATCAAATTTATTTTCTTCTTCCCTAAATGGGTAAGCATTTAAAAACTCTTTAAAAGAAAAAGGAAAAATTTTTATTGTAAGCACTCTACCTGCAAGTAATGTTGTAAGTTCACTAGACAAAAGATAGGCATTAGATCCAGTTATATAAATGTCCACATCTAAATCCACTAGCATTGAATTAACTGCTTTTTCCCAACTTTCTACATTTTGTACTTCATCCAAGAGAATGTATTTTCTTTTTTTATTAGTATTCTTTTGCTTAATAAAGTTATATAAATCTTTGTAGTTTTTTATATCATACCATTCTGCACTTTCAAAATTCATGTAAATTATATCTTTTTCTGCTACTTTTTCTTTCATTAAATAATCTTTATATTGTAAAAGCAGTGTACTTTTACCACTTCTACGAACACCTGTAATTACTTTAATTAAATTTAAGTCTTTACCAGCGATTAATTGGTTAAGATACTTTTCTCTTTTTAACATAAAAGTCACCTCTATAAAGAGTATACACAGTCCTTTTTTATATGTCAAGTTTTACGGTTATAACCGTAAAACTTATCTTTTTTTATTTTTTTACGGTTGTAGACGTAAAACTTTCGTAATCTTCAATCTCTCTTTCAAATATTCTTTTAAACTCAGTGGGAACTCTGGCAAAAAACATATATTCTTTATTTTTTAATTTTAAACCCAAACAGCTCGCATGAAGTCCCATTCTCCCCATTGGATTTTTAGTACAACCATATTTTTTATCTCCAACAATTGGATGGCCTATTTCACTAAGTTGGACACGAATTTGATTTTTTCTACCTGTATCTATCGTAATTTTAAGTAAAGAATAAGCCTTACTATTTGCAAGTGTCTCATAATGTGTAATAGCAAGAACTCCCTTAGAGGAAGAATATACTTGATGTGTTTTACTTTCTGCTAAATAAGATTTTAAAGTCTCTTTCTTTTTACTTACTTTTCCTTCTACAATTGCAATATATTCTCTTTTAAAAGCAATTTTGTTCCAGTTATTTTGTAACTCTTTTTTTAGTTTTTCGTTTTTTGCAAATAACACTATACCTGATGTATCTTTATCTAAACGGTGGACGATAAATATTTTATTCTTAGGATTTTGCTTTTTTACATATTCTCTTGCTTGATGATAAAGCGTATGAAAACTTTCTTTTTCAGTCGCAATGGTAAGTAATCCAGCTGGTTTATTAATAACGAGCAGTTCTTTATCTTCATACAGAATATCCATTTTTTTATTCTTTGGCATAGTCATTCCTCATTACTACAAGTATTATAACAAATTAGATAGCGCATTAAAATAGAAAAGATACTCTTTAAAAGTTCTTAGAGTATCTAATAAAACTACAACACTATTTAGAATACAAACTAGAAGAAGAAATTCCTCCATCTACTAGAAATGCACCATCTATTACTACTACAATTCTATCCTTTATTGTTTTTCATATTTTATTTTTTTATTCTTCTTAAATAATCTTTTAAGTAAATTACCAGCACTTGGATTTTGAGGCTCATCTTCCTGAACATTACCTTCTATTTCATAGATTGTTGCATCTTTAAATTCACCATCTATAATATCTTTACTCTTAAGTTTAATTCTATCATCCACTTGTTTTAACAATTCTGTAATATTAGGTGCATTTATTATTTCAAAGAAATATTCATGTAAAACAAGATTTCGTGCTTCCATTGCTGCTTGTCTACCCACTGCGTAATAACAAACTAAAAATACATAATTTTTATTACTTTTATTCTCAACCATTTCATTTATGATAACTCTATAATTTTTCTTTTTTATTGCTTTAGAATTTGTCATTACTGCATACAAGAAATTTCCTATTTCATAATTTTCGGCTAATATTTCCATATTTTCTAAATGATAAATATCTTTTAAAGATACTGGATGAATTGCTAAATAAGAAATTGTTCTTTCAGGATAAGCATTTGATGTTTGAAGTGATTTTGAACCATATTTTAAAATTGTTTGTAAGTCTTGCTTGTGATAACCACTATAAATAGAAGCAGTATTTGGAGCTACAGTTGCAATAGTATCCCAAACAACGTAATCACAGCACTCTTCACTTATATCTTTTGCTGTTACTAATAATTCAAAATCTTCATCATGAAAAGGACTATTGATGAAAGAAGGTTCTCCGATAATCCATAAAGACGTTTGAGCACACTTTGCTCTTTTTAATGTTTCAATATCTTGATAAAATTTACCACTATTTAGAAATTCTGGTCTTAACATTCTATCAAATAAATGGTAATACCCTTCTGCATTTTGAATACTAGCTAATATTTCGACTCTTGCATTATAATCCAAAGTATTTAATAAATTTTTATCAATTAATAGTTTTGGATCAAATTTTATCGATTCAGGTTCTACATCCAAACTTAAAATATTATGCATTTCTAAATCATTTAGCTGTAAAATCCATTCTTCTACTTCATTTTTAGAAAAAAATGAACCTAATATATTGTATTTATCCAATTGCCTAACAATCTCTTCGACATTTGAACTTAAAATTTCATATTTTTTATTAACCATAAAAACCTCCTTACTTAAAGTATAGCACATCAATTCTTTATAACAAAACAATTCTTCTCGATTTCTTCTTTTCCCATAACTGTTTCGTATAACTTAAAACCATAGTTTAGAATTTCTTCATTCTCTCTTTTTCTATCCTTAAATTTTAAAACACAAGAAGAATAAATGACATCAAATAAATATAAGTCAATATTCAAGAGTTCAAACCTAAATTTTCCCAAAATTTAAGTCTTTTTTCACGAATATTGTTTTCTTCCTCTGTTTTCCCACAACCTAATTTTTCTATTTCGCCATAAATCCCATCATAATCTTTAAAAAAAGTTTTAAATACTTGAACAGCTTTCGTACCATATTTTTGGTTTTGATATTCTTTATAGATAGCAAAATAATCTAACCATATGTATGGATTATGGATAGTTGTCACATAAATTAAGAAACCAACGTTTATTTCTTCATCCATTATTTTCACAAACTTTAAATTACCCTCTTCAAATAATTTTTTTAATATTTTAAGAGGTTGCCTTTCTTCTTCTGCAAATAGTTTGGCATAGTTGTTATAAACATCTCTTTTAAATTCTTTATAATCTATTTCTTTTAAATTTAACATACTTATTCCTTCAACAAATTATCAATTGCTTTTAATACCCCAATACGACCATATTCATAAGTAAGTCCACCTTGTTGATAAGCGATAAATGGTTCACGGATTGGTCCATCACAAGATAACTCTATACTACTTCCCTGTGTAAATGCCCCACTCGCCATAATGATTTGGTCTTCATACCCAGGCATATCCCCAGGAACTGGAAGAAATGCACTATCAATTGGAGAACCCATTTGAATACCTTGGCAATACTTGATTAAATCAGTTGAATTATGGAATATAATATTCTCTACAATATCAGCTCTTTTATCATTATATTTTGGTTCTACTTCATAACCTAATTTTTCCAACATCAAGCTTGTAAATATTGCCGTTTTTAAACTACTTGCAACAACACTTGGCGCGAAATAAAGTCCTTGCAAAATACTTTTGTTAATCCCAAGAGTGGGGCCTACCTCTTTTCCTTCTCCAGGAAGAGTAAGTCTTTCTCCACACAATTCGATTAAATCCTTTCTTCCTACAATATAAGCACCATTTGGAGCAATTCCACCACCTAAATTTTTAATTAACGAACCAACTACAATGTCTGCACCAACCTCACTTGGTTCTACTTTACTTACAAACTCACAATAACAGTTATCAACCATAATAATGATATCTTTATCAATATCTTTAATAAACTTAATGACTTTTTCTACCTTGTCTATTGTTATACTTTTTCTTGTCGAATACCCTTTACTTCTTTGCATTTCAATTACTTTTACTTTATTTGTTTTTAAAAAATTCTCAATATTAACATAATCAAAATCATCATTCACCAATTCAATTTGTTCATAATGAATGCCAAAAGATTTTAAGGAACTAGCGTTTTCTTTAATTCCGATCACTTCATGTAGTGTATCATAAGGTAGTCCTGTGATAGATAGAAGTGTATCATTCGGTCTTAAAAGGGCAAATAAAGTTGTCGATAAAGCATGAGAGCCACTTACCATTTGACTACGTACTAAAGCATCTTCCGTTTTAAAAATATGAGCATAGATTTTCTCGATAACATCTCTTCCCACATCGTTATAACCATATCCACTGGTACTATGAAAAGCACTTTCGTTCACTTCAAAAGACCAAAAAGCATTCATTACTTTCATGGAATTATAAGTACAAATATTTTCAATTTCTTTATAGATAGGGATTAATTCCTCTTCACAATCACTAGCTAAAGAAATTATTTTTTCATCAATATTTAACATTTCGTTTTCCTTCATAATTTTAAATCCTCACTTTCTTCTAAAGCATAATCTTGATAAAAAGATGGTACATTCAAAATTTCTTCATTGGGAACTATCGCAAGTGCTCTCATTTCAAACCTCCATCTACTCTTATAACTGAGTTATTAATATAACTAGCTTCATCACTTGCTAAAAAGGCAACGACATTCGCAATCTCTTTAGGTTCACCGAACCGTTCTAGCATACATTTCTTTTTTTCTTCATCTAAATAAGTCGGGTTCATTTCTAACACTGCATCTGTACTAACCCATCCTGGAGCGATAGCATTTACAAGGACAAAAGGGGCAAGAGCACGTGCAAAATTATGGGTTAAAGAAATAACTCCTGCTTTTGATGCATCATAGTCTATAGAATAAGTTTCATTAGTATCAATCGCATTTGTAGAAGAAATATTAATAATTTTTCCACCTTTTTGTTTTAACATTACTTTTCCTACATATTTACAAGTTAAAAATGTGCCCACTAAATTGGTATTTAAAACACGTTGAAACTCTTCTACTGTTTTATCCTGAAAATAATTATCTTGACAAAGAGCAGCATTATTCACTAAACAATCAATATGACCAAAGTCATTTATAGTCTCATTTATCATCGCTTTTACTGTATCTTCTTTCGATACATCACCTTGCAATAGTTTTACTTGTACTTGGTTATTTTTTTCTATTTCTTCTTTTAACTTTTTGGCGTCTTCTACACTACTTAAATAGTTGAGAACGATATTATAATGCAAACTTGCCATTTTTTTTGCAATTGCTGCACCAATACCTTTGGCAGCTCCTGTAATCAATACTACTTTTCTATCCATAAAAAATTCTTCTTTCTAATTACATTTTACCATAGAAAAAGAAGAAAACTACAAACTAATTTTCTCTTCTTACGTTTTTTATTTTCACAATTAAAAGAATTTAATTTGTTATATAACTAACTTCTCCATTTTCCGTGATATTTATAACAACATTTTGATTTTCTGTTAATAACACTTTAACATCCTTATTTGCCTGCTTTAAATCTTGTAAAATAGTACTTTCTTTTTCTAAATATTCCTTACTATTGGTAATAATAGCGATTTTAGGTTTATAAATGTTCAAAGCATTTTCACTGTTGCAATGAACTGTTCCGTGGT
>CASDHD010000040.1 GCA_949280095.1 uncultured Bacilli bacterium | reverse complement strand
GAAAGCTAATATAGAAACAATACAATATGTTTTAGGAAATGAGATTTTGGCTAAAGATGAATATAAAGATTTACGTACATCAAATATATGGGCAAGCGAAAAAAATGAAATAGAAACAAAACTAAATTTAACATTTTGGAAGGACGACAGATATAAACATTTACTTAAACCTACTATTTTTTCAATTAATAGTTCACAAATTAAAAACAATATTCTATTATTAGAAAAATATTGCATAAGTTCTTTTATTACTATGAATTGTTTGAGAAAAAACACATATGACTTAGAACAATTAATTGAATTTCTAATTGAAAAAGAGTTAGAACTTATTGTAGACGATAAAAAAGGCGGGAAAAAATTAACTCCAATTTTAAGTGCAAGCAATAAGGTATTAAAAGAGAAGTATGGAATTGATATAAAAAATATAAGACAAAGAGGAAGAGTAGCATGAATATAGAAGAAATAATAGAAAAGTTTGAAAAAAGTACTTTACGTAATATCAACCAAGAAAATATGTTCAAAATTATCAAATTTTTGCAATTTCAAAATTGTGATTTTTTAGAAGATATTATAGAAGATTATTTAGATCTATTTACTTTTGAATTTGATGATTTTGTTTCTAAATATAATAAATTAAATGAAAAATACAACAGTAAATTCTTAGTAGAGGCTAGTTTGGACATGAACAAACTAGAGGAATTCTATTATTAGGACGTGCTATTATGAATTTAGCAAATATTATGTATCGCTATATAAATCGCTTTGATAATAGTGAAGAATTAGTGATAGCACTTAAAAATATAGATAAAAAGAAATATACAAATGAAGAAAACGAAGAAATAAAGCAACTTTTATGTGATGTGGAAGAAATTGTTACAACTATTCCAAATGAAATAGACGAAATTGAAACAAAAAGAATAGAAAATATTAATAGTATATTAAAAGACTTTGAAAGAAATTGGAATAACGAAAATTTGAGTCAAGAAGAAAAAGAATTAATTCATAAGCACTATAATAATTTGTTAAAAGACAAAGAAAAAGTAAGAGACGGTGGAAAGCGTTTCGAGAAATTATTCACACTTTTAACTCGCCACCCATTGGTTGGCAAAGAATGTATGCAAATGGAAGATTTAGAACTGTTAGAATTCATTACACAATATATATCAGCGCCAGTACCCCCTGAAATTACGCAAGAGGACTTTAATGATTTAGTAGATATAGGCATAAAAGAAGATAAAAGAGAAGCTTTATGGCGTCTTGCTATGAATTATAATCATAAAGGCAAGGATTTTTCTAAAATCGTCGATTATTTCATAGAAAAAAGAGATGACTATTATTTAGCAGAATTAATTTGTGGTGTTGAAGAGGATTTAGACTTGGATGCAATTATTGACAAGGCATTAGAAACAGATGACATAGAATTTATAAGAAAAATGGCAAATACATCCTACTTACATCCAATATTTACAGAAGAGCAAAAAGAAAAAGTGAAAAATGTAATTCAAAAAGAAAAGAAAGAAGAGAATAAATGATGAAAATATATAACAATGGAGAATTTAGAAAAAAAGACATAGAAAAAAAATATACCGTCTATGGATGGGTAAACAAACGCCGTGATATGGGTGGTGTTATCTTTGTCGATTTAAGAGATCGTTCAGGGTTTTTACAAGTCGTATTTAATAGAGGTTTCTTAAAAAGTGATTTCGAACTTGCAGAAAGTCTAAAAAACGAATACTGTATCAAAGTTGAAGGAGAACTAATCGCTCGCACTGACGATATGATTAACCCTAAAATTCCAACAGGTGAAGTAGAATTAATGGTAGAAAATTTGACCATCTTAAGCGAAGCAGAACCTGTTCCTTTTAACATCTATGAAGATAAAGAAGTAAATGAAAATACTGGTTTAAAATATCGTTACTTAGACCTTCGAAGAGAAAAACTTCAAAATACAATTAAAACGAGAGCAAAGATTACCTCTAGTGTTAGAGAATACTTGAACAATCAAGAATTTTTAGAAATTGAAACTCCAATTTTATGTAAGTCAACACCAGAGGGAGCAAGAGACTATATCGTACCTTCCCGTATTAACAAGGGTTCTTTCTATGCACTCCCTCAAAGTCCACAAATATTTAAACAGCTTTTAATGGTTGGTGGATTTGAAAAATATTACCAAATCGCTAAGTGTTTCCGTGATGAAGATTTACGTGCCGATAGACAACCAGAATTTACCCAAATTGACTTAGAAATGAGTTTTGCAGACCAAGAAGATGTCATCTCTTTAGTAGAAGGGATGATTAAACATGTGGTAAAAAAAGTTAAAGGTTTAGATCTAGAAGAATTTCCTAGAATGTCTTATAAAGAAGCAATGGATCGTTTTGGATCAGATAAACCAGATACACGTTTTGAAATGGAATTGAAAGATTTAACAGAAATTTTACGTGGCACCAAAATGAATGTATTTAATAACGTCATTGAAAATGGTGGTATTGTAAAATGTTTAATCGTTAAAAATAATGGTGATAAATATTCCAGAAGTGATGTCGAACATCTAACAGATTTTGTGAAAATTTATGGTGCCAAAGGGCTTGCTTGGTTAAAATATGATAACGATACCTTTAATGGTGTCATAGCCAAGAACTTAGAAGATGATAAATTAGAAGCAATACGTACAACTTATAATATTACAAATAATGATTTAATCTTAATTGTTGCAGATAAGAAAAAAATAGTTTATGACTCTCTTGGTGCTTTACGTTTAAAAATCGCAAACGAATTAAATCTAATCGATAAAGAAAAACTTAATTTCTTATGGGTTGTTGATTTTCCAATGTTTGAGTATTCTGAAACTGAAGGACGATACAAAGCCATGCACCATCCATTTACCATGCCAAGTGATTTAGAATTGTTAAAAACAGACAAAGAAAATGTTTTAAGTATTGCTTATGATATTGTTTTAAATGGCTACGAATTAGGTGGTGGTTCTGTTCGTATACATGACCCAAAAGTCCAAAAAGTTGTCTTCGATGCCTTAGAATTAACCGAAGAAGATATAAGAAATAAGTTTGGGTTCTTCATCGAAGCATTTAAATATGGTGCTCCACCTCATGCTGGCTTAGCTATAGGATTAGAAAGGTTCACAATGTTACTTACAGGAACTGATAATATTAAAGATGTTATCGCATTTCCTAAAACACAAAGTGCTAGTGATTTAATGAGTGAAGCCCCTAGTATAGTATCTAATGAACAACTTGAAGAATTAGGTATTAGTTTAGTTAAGGAGGATGAAGAAAATGTCTAAATTTACAAGTGAACTCGTCGATGATTTAGCAGCCAAACTTTTAATCGGTTTAAGTCATGAAGAAAATGAAATGGTTCTTGATGAATTTGCAATTATTGATGAAAATCTAAGTAAAGTTGAAGACTTTGAAAACATCAAAAATATTGAGCCAATGACTCACTGCCTCGATGACTTTACTTTTACGCTAAGAGAAGATGTTGCAAGTGAATCAATTCCAATTGATGAGGCATTAAAAAATTGTGGCAAAACGGAAGGAAGAGAAGTAGAAGTTCCAAAAGTAGTAGGAGGAGAAAATTAATGGATAAAACAATCGAAGAATTACACGAAATGCTTAAAAATGGTTCTGTCAGTAGTCAAGAATTAGTGAATGAAGCTATAAAAAAATCGCATGAAATACAAGAAAAGTATAACGCTTTCGTAACCATTTTAGACGATGCTAAAGAAACAAAGGTTACAGATAACTTGCTTTCTGGTATTCCTTTTGGAATTAAAGACAATTATTCAACGAAAGATATTTTATCTACTGGTTCTTCTAACACTTTAAAAGATTATGTTCCATTTTATACAGCAACAGCAGTCCAAAATCTATTAGATGCTGGAGCAATACCAGTTAATAAAACAGTCTTAGATGAATTTGGAATGGGCGGAACTGGAACGACAGGACATACTGGAATTGTCAAAAATCCTTGGGATTCGACACGTATGACAGCAGGATCCAGTGCAGGCAGTGCTTGTGCTGTTGCTGCTGGAGTTTATCCTTATGCTCTAGGAAGTGACACAGGAGATTCTATTCGTAAACCTGCTGCCTTCTGCGGAATTGTTGGCTATAAACCTACTTATGGCATGATTTCTAGATATGGCTTATTTCCATTTGCATCCAGTTTAGATCATTGCGGTGTTTTAACAAGAAGTGTAGCAGATGCCGCAATCGTTACGGATACCATGAAAGGAATAGACGAACATGATATGACTTCCTGGGACTCAAGCGATATTCATCTTTATGAAAGTTTAAATAGAGAAGTAAAAGGAAAGAAACTATGCTACATCAAAGAATTATGTGATATAGAATCCTATGAAAATCCTACAGATGAATTAAAACTACATTTAGAAAACTTTAAAAAATCTTTAGAAATCTGTAGTTCTTTAGGAATAGAAATCGAAGCTGTTTCCGTCGATAAAAAATTACTAGATGCTCTACCAAGTGTGTATGTTGCCATTTCCTGCGCCGAAGCAACAAGCAATATGTCCAACTTAACAGGTATTATCTTTGGACCAAGGGGAGAAGGTAAAAATGTGATGGAAATGATGATGGACCACCGTACAAAAGGATTTTCACCATTAATTAAAAGACGTTTTGTTATCGGTTCTTATATCTTACAAAAAGAAAATCAAGAACGATACTTTAAAAATGCCCAAAGAGTGAGAAGACTACTTGTCGATACTTGGAAAAAATTATTTGAAACTTATGATGCCGTTATCTTACCAGTTGGTAGTGGACCTGCTAAACACTTAGATGGTTCTAAAGATATTCTAACCAAAGACACCGCTGCTTTAGAAGAACATTTACAAATTGGAAACTTTGGAGGTTTTCCATCCATTACTATTCCAAGTGGTTTCATTAACAAATTACCAGTTGCTCTTAATATTACTGGAAACTGTTATGATGATGCAAATATCTTAAATATTGCCTATGCTATGGAAAGTAAAATGCCTTATAAAAATCAAATTGCTAAGGAGGTTAATCATGAGTAAGTATAAAGCAGTCATAGGATTAGAAATGCATTGTGAACTTAAGAGTAATTCAAAGGTATTTTCTAGCGGAAGAAACTCTTATAACGAAACCCCTAATGATAATATCGCAGCAGTTGATATGGCATTTCCTGGAACTCTTCCTGTAGTGAATAAAAAGTGTGTACGTGATGCCTTAATGATGAGCATGGTTCTAAATTGTAAGCAACCTGAATACATGTATTTCGATCGTAAGAATTATTATTATCCAGATTTACCAAAAGGTTACCAAATTACCCAAATGGACGCTCCTGTTGGTATTGATGGTCACATTGAAATTGAATGTAATGGCAAAAGAATTCCAATCGATATTCATGATATTCATCTTGAAGAAGATGCCGCAAGTTTGGACCACTACTATGATACTTCTTGTATCGACTATAATCGTGCAGGAGTACCTCTATTAGAACTTGTAACAGAACCATGTTTGCATTCAGCAGAAGAAGCAGTAGCTTTCTTAGAACATATGCGAAGTGCTTATAAATATTGTGATGTATCAGAAGCAGATACCAAAAAAGGCCAAATAAGATGTGATGTTAACGTATCGATAATGGAACCTGACGCAACAGAATTTGGGACTCGTGTTGAAATTAAAAATATCAATTCTTTTGGAAACGTGTATGATGCAATCAACTATGAAATCAAACGTCAAAGTGAATTAAAAATGCAAGGTAGATATGATGAAGTAGAGCAAGAAACCCGTCGTTTTGATGAGGAATCTGGTACTACCATTCGAATGCGTAGTAAGGTGGATGCCATCGACTATAAATACTTCGTTGATCCAAACTTACCAAAATTTAAAATTGATAAAAAGTGGTTAGAAGAAATAAAGAAAGAAATTCCTCTTTTAGCACTAGAAAGAAAAGATAAATACATGCAAGAACTTGATTTAAGTGACTACGACGCTGGTGTTATAGTTAAAGAAAGAGAATACGCTGAATATTTTGAAGAATGCCTAGATTTAGGAATTGATGCCAAAACAGCAAGTAACTGGCTAACAACCCAAATCCTAGGTGAAATTAACCGAGAAGAAGTGAACTTAAAAGATTTCTACTTAACTCCTGTTTTACTTAAGCAAATTATTGACGAAATAAAGAATGGGACAATTTCTTCTAAACAAGCAAAAGAAATTTTCTACAAAGCAGTAGAAGAGAAGAAAGAACCAAAATCTTTTATCAGTAGTGACATGGCTCAAATTTCTAATAAAGAGGAATTAGAGAAAGTCATTATCTCTATTTTAGAAGAAAATCAAAGCCAAGTAGAAGCTTACAAAAACGGAAAAGATAATTTATTTGATTACTTTGTTGGCCAAGTCATGAAGAACACTAGAGGAAAAGCAAACCCAGTGGTTACAAAAGAAATCTTGAAAGAAAAATTAGATAAATAAAAAAAGACTAATTTAGCTAAAATTATCATTCATTTAGCGAATTGGTCTTTTCTTTTGCAATTATGAACCTCCAAATAAGTAAAATCACATAACAATTATACTTTTAATACTTTTAACTAGGAAACTAGCCAGGGAGTTTTGGTATAAAAAAAAACCATCCGTAAAGGAAGGTGTTTGCTAATAAAACGGCAAGCACTTAATGAGTAAGTGTCTCGCTAAATTAATGATAATATAGTTTTCTTAAAAAGTAAACTTTTTTCGATAAATATGACATCTTATTAAAGCTTTCAACTTAATCTTTATTGTGTTATACTAGTCTCGTGATGAAATATGAAAAAATTAATAAACAAAGCAAGTGTAATCCTAAAAAAAGTAGAGGCAAGTACAATCACTAAAGCAGTATCAATTGCCTTACTTATAGGAGGCCTTGTTTGCATTTATTTAATAAAAGGAAATACTCTTAATACAAACAATCCAACTATAAATGGAACAAACACAAACCAAAATGAAAGATATAACGTTATAGAAACAAAAGAAGAAGAAAAAGAAGAGGAAAATCATGTTGAGGAATCTGAGCAAATAGAGAAAGTTCCAGAGAATATTATCGAAAAGCCAACAACACCATCTACTTTTGAAACAAATACCCAAACAGTACCAAAAAGCGTTATAGACCCTCAACCAAGCCCAAACAATACTGCGCCAAGTGAAAACAATCATACAAGTACTACAAAAAATGCGGATGCAGAGGTTGTCGCCTATGTAAATGAGACTGAAAGTTATTTTGGTAATGCCAATTTAAAAGAAGATATTAAGGCACGTTTTATCGTCATCGTCGATTTCTTATTCTATAATGGCAAAATAAAAGGTTATACCTTAAACGATTTATCTGCCAAAACCAAATTACAAGTATTAAAAATTGCTTTATCTATTGATGCAAAAATCGATAAATATATTCCTGGCTATAAAGAAAGTATTACGAAAACTACAGATAAAGTGTATACAAACATAAAGAATAAAATAATTGAAAGTTATTTAACTATTACCACTAAAATCTGTGCATATGACAAATCTACTTGCGATTCTGCTAAAAAAGATTTTCAAGATATGAAAAAAGCGTTTTCTATTACTTGGAACATAATCAAAAACCTTGTTTCGAATGGTACAAACCATTTAAAAGAATGGTATGAGATTTTTAGTGGCAAAACAAACTAATTTATGATATATTTAATAAAGATAATAAGAGGTGATTAATAGTGTTTGGAAAAATAAAATACATTAGCGAAAATATGGCTTTTATTGAAAATAATGGGGGAGATGCTGGAACTACCGATATCATGAATATCAATGTTATTTTTGAAGCACCAAATCAAAGAATATTAGGTGAAGTTACTGAGTTTAATAAAGAGGAAATAAAAATCCGTTTCTTAGGTGAATACTTAAATGGAAAATATGTGAATGGTGTTATTCGTAAACCTTTACTTTCAAGCCAAGTTAGAATTATCAATAGCGAAGAATTGAAAGAATTAGTAGGAGAAGAGAGCGAAAAATCCTTTGTATTAGGTAATAGTGCCATCTATAAAGAATATAAAGTTTGTCCAAATATTAATGATTTATTATCAAATCATATTGGAATTTTTGGAAATTCTGGTAGTGGTAAATCTTGTGGTGTTGCTAGAATTGTCCAAAATTTATTTGGAAATCCTCATATGCTTTCTTACAATGCCAATATCTTTGTATTTGATGCTTATGGTGAATACAAAAACGCATTTGGAAGCATAAATAAAATCAATCCCAATTATAGTTATAAATTTATTACAACAAACCCTACAGACCAAGATGATTTCTTACTACAAATACCAGTGAGTTTGTTGAACTTAGACGATTTTGCTCTTCTTTTACAAGCAACCAACCATTCTCAATTACCAATTATTGAAAGAACGATTCGTCTTGCAAAAATCTTCAGCCAAGAATCAGAAGATTCTATTAAATACAAGAACCATTTAATTGCTAAGGCTTTACTTGCTATTTTATTTAGTAACCAAACAACCGCAAGAAAGAAAAATGAAGTTTTCCAAATTATTGAAGTTTGTCATACTAACGAATTTAACTTTGATAGTACTATTAATGGATTAGGGTATACAAGAACATTCTCTGAATGCTTTGAGATTGATTCTAACGGTAATTTTGGAGAAAGTGTTCTTATTACTGATTATATTTTAAAACATATTGAAGACTCTTATGAAGAAATGGAAGAGCCGAAAGAATTTAGTTACTCTTTACTTGATTTTTCAAGAGCCTTAGAATTTACTATGATTAGCGAAGGATTCCAAAACAATTCTAATTTATATAATGATGCTGTTATATTAAAAGTTCGTTTAAGTACAATCTTAAATACAAAAGTAGGAAAGTATTTTGTAAATAATGGTTATACATCAATTGATAAATTTGTTAGTAGCCTAGTTATTAAAAATAACCGTAAAGCTCAAATTATCAATATCAACCTTGAAGATGTTGATGATACTTATGCTAAAGTTATTGTTAAAATTATGTCACGTTTGTTCTTTGAATTTTCTAAAAATTTAAAGCAAAGAGCAACTATTCCATTCCATATTTTTTTAGAAGAAGCTCATAGATATATTCAAAGAGATAATGACAATTACTTATTAGGGTATAATATTTTTGAACGTATTGCCAAAGAGGGAAGAAAATATGGTGTCCTTTTAGGTATCATCAGTCAAAGACCAGTAGAAATATCAGATACTGTTATTTCACAAGTATCAAACTTCTTAATCTTTAAAATGACCCATCCAAAAGATATCAAATATATTGAGGAAATGTTACCAAATATTTCTAGTGATGTTATTGAAAAACAAAAAACATTGCAACCAGGAAGTTGCGTAGGATTTGGATCTGCTTTTAAAATTCCTATGATCATGCGTCTAGAATTACCAAATCCATTACCATATTCTTCAAACTGTGACGTTGCAGCACGTTGGAATGTAAAAGGGCAAAATAATACAAATCAAACAAGCAATCAATAAAGCTTGTTTTTTTTGAATAGAAATTGACAAAATACGATTTATTTTCTAAAATATAGAAACGAAAAGAGGTATGAATATGTCAAAAGAGAATTATGAATATATTGCAGAACAAATATGGAATAGAATAAATAGGCAAATACCAATTGATAGTGACTTTATATTAAATATTATGGAGTATTTAATTGGATTTCAAGGCTTAAATTCATATATGGAGCAAATCAAAACCTATTTAATATTTATAAAAAGACAATCAATTATCCCAAAACATTTAAATGAAACGGATCAACTATTTTTTCAGTATCTAGATAATATTCGCCAAGTAGTAGTAGCAATTGAATACATAAAGTACTTTAATAATATTGAAAAAAATACTTTAAGAAATAAAATAGTACAATTGAGTTTTGGAAAAAAAGAAAATGCAATAAAAAAATTAGCCAAACAAAGTGAATTTGTACAAGGATTAAAAAAGAATGAAGCAATGATACAAATGAAATACATAACGCTTTCTCCTTTGAAAAACTACCCACAAATCTCTTCATACGAAGAAATCATTCAAATAACCGATTTATTGGAAAGAGAAACATTAACAAATACTGAAATGTTGGCACTTTGCAAATCCTATTTAAGACCCTACTTATCCTATACCTATGCATCAACAGAAGCAAGAGAAAATAATGTTCCACCCACAATTTACTTTTTAGAACAGTTAAAATATGGAAAGATACAAATTGCTGAAATAGAAAGTAAAAGTAGAGATTTAGATGTTGTGGAGCGCTTAAGATTAGGGCTAAATATGAGTAATTCTGAAATCTCAAAAGTAAGAGAATATGAAAGCACATTAAAAAGAAGCCTAAATTTATTTAGGTATTAACAATTGCTATTCAAAAGAACTTATGTTACAATTAAATTACCTGAAGGATATAGTTTGTTTTACATAAAACCGACTATTGGATATTCTTGGGAATCTAATTGAAGTGTGGTGTAGAATACTAACCCATTAAGTGTTGTTAGGCTCCTAAAGCATTTCATGTGATGCCCACCTCGCGAGAGCGGGCTTTTATCCAAGCAGACTTTCCTTTGGGTTTTTATTTTGATAAAAATCCAGAAA
>CASDHD010000039.1 GCA_949280095.1 uncultured Bacilli bacterium | reverse complement strand
AAAGTGAAAAATATGTAACATTTATTTTTAAAAATGGTTGTAAAGATGAGAGAAAGTAATAAAAAGAAAGCTTATAAGTAAGTATAAGCGCATAAAAAATAACAAAACATAATCTGCTTTGTTATTTTTCTTTTAGTAATTTTTTTTCTAATAAATTCATCATTTCATATAAAATGAAAGAGATAAAGATTAAAATAATAATTCCACTCATTACGATGTTTAAATTGAATACTTGCGTTCCGTAGATAATAAGGTAACCGATACCTTTTTTGCTAACTAAAAATTCACCCGTTATAACGCCAATCAAACTCATAGAAATATTGATTTTTAAGGAAGATATAATTGTTCTATAAGAAGCAGGAATTACTGCATTTGTAAGAATTTGCAACTTACTTGCTTTAAAAGATTTTAACAATTTGATTTTATATGTATCGGTATTTAAAAATCCATTGTAGATAGTAATAATGCTGATAATTAAATTAATTAATAATGCCATAGTAATAATGGATTTAGTATTTGCACCAGTCCATATAATGATAATAGGACCTAAAGCTACTTTGGGCAATGAGTTAAGCATTGTTAAAAATGGATCAACAATTTTAGCAAGCGTTTTAAATTCATAAAGTAAAACAGCAATAATGAATCCTAAAGATATACCAAAAACAAAAGCGATTAGAGTCTCATAAATGGTGGTAAAAATGTGATTGATTAATTGATAGTTTTGATGTAAAGAAATAATCGTTTCTATAATTTTTTTAGGGCTAGAAAAGATAAAGGGATTGATTATTTTTTTGTCTGATAAAATTTGCCAAGTTAGCAAGAATACAAAAACAATCAATAATTGAATGCCAATTGTTATTATTTTATTTCTTTTGATTTTTATCAAATAATTTTTTTGTTCTTTAGACATTAATATCCAAGTCCTTCCAAATCGTATCGTAGTATTCCATGAATCGTTTATCTTTTCGATTACTTATTGGATCTTGTTTTTTTTCTAGTTCTATTTTGTATATTTTTTTTACGGTACAAGGTCTTTTAGATAACACATATACTTTGTCAGACATTGAAACGGCTTCTGAAATATCATGAGTAACCATAATAGCTGTTTGTCCTTCTTTTTTGATAATCTCATAAACATCGTTACTTATAGCGAGACGACTTTGATAATCAAGAGCGTTGAACGGTTCATCTAACAAGAGAATATCTGGCTTTAAAGCAAGCGTACGAATGAGCGCAATTCTTTGTTTCATTCCACCTGATAAGCAAGTTGGGTATTTGTCTTTAAATTCATATAAGTTATATTTTTTTAGTAAATCAAGAACATATTTTTTACTTTCTTTAGTGATCTTTTTCTCGATTTTTAAACCAAGTAAGCAATTTTCAAAAATAGTTAACCATGGAAAAAGACAATCACTTTGAAACATATAGCCAATTTTGGGATTTTCATTTTTAAAAGTAATGCTACCGCTGCTTTCTTTATCTAAATGGGCAATGATGTTTAGAAGGGTTGATTTTCCACAACCAGATGAACCAACCAATGAAATAAATTCTCCTTCTAAAACATCGATGTTAATATTTTGAATTGCCGTTATTTCTCCATCTTTTGTATGGTATTTTTTGGATAAATTTTTAATTTCTAGAATTTTATTCATGATAGAAATTATTTACTAAGTTTTCAAACGGAACGTAAGAGTCAAGTAAATCAGCACTTATCATAATATCTTCTAAATTTTTGTATGTTTCCTCTGTGATAAATGGATTATTTAACCATGAGTCATATTTTTTGTAATTATCGACAATGGTTGTTAAGTCTTTTAAAGAAATATCTGGGAATTGTGGTAGGATAATTTCTGCTATTTCTTCAGCACTATGGGTACTTACATATTCTAAACCTTCCTTTATAGCATTTGTAAAATTTTTGATATTTTCATTGTTGTTTTCTAAATAACTTTTTCTAGCATAAAAGGCAGTATATGGAACTTCTCCTGAGTAAGCACCAACGTTTCCAACGATGTAGCCTAAACCTTCTTTCGCTATATTTGTAGCATTTGGTTCAAAAAGATTAACAAAGTCTCCCATACCTGCAATAAATGATCCTGATAAAGCAGCAAATTCAACACTTGTATTCATATTAATTTCTTTTTCATTTATTTCTTCATTTTTTAAAGCATTTTGGAAGTTTAGAACAGGCATTCCACCTAGACGACCAGCTAAAATTTCTTTTCCTTTTAAATCATTTAGGGTAAAGTTTTCAATGGGTGTTCTTGATACAATAAATTGACCGTCTCTTTTAGTTAAACCTGCAAATGTTACCAAGTAATCTTCTTCTCCACCTTTGTAAACATAAATAGCACTTTCAGGTCCTGCAAATCCAATTTCAACGTCGTTAGATAATACAGAAGCAGCTACTTTGTCAGCTCCGCTGGTTAAGATTAAATCAATATTGATACCATTATCTTTAAAGTATCCAGCCTCAATAGCAACGTATAGGGGTGCATAAAAGGCACTATGGGTTACTTCAGCAAGTTTGATTGTTGTTAAGTCATCATTCTTTTTGCTTGTTAATTTTGTAGCAGTGACTACGATAACAAGTAAAACAAGTAAACCTAGTATCACTCCTAAAATTTTTCTTTTCAATTTAAATTCCTCCTTTTAAATTACAATGTATTATATTCTAAGTTTTGTAAATGTGTTAAAAGTGTAGGATACTTAAAAAAAACTTGACAACGGGGGGGGGGTATATGTTATTATAATTTGCGTTAAGGGGGGAAGTTTTGAGGAAAGATAAAAAAGATTTATATCGCTTTTTGGGTGCTGAAAAATTTCAAAAAGTTGTATTTTATTTAGAAAAAATGAAATATGAAATAATAGAACGCTTTTTTCCTAATATTAAAAATTCATACGAAAAAATTAGTGATAAACGTTTTCAAAAAAAGTTGAAAAAGGAACCTATTGAAAATCAATATTTATTATTAGTAGAGCATCAAAATCAAAAGTTAGTTTTCCGAAAGGAATTGACTTATAGACAAAATAGAAATTATCATTATAATGAAAATTATCCAACAAAATTTATTAAGTATTTAGAATGGAATAAAAGATTACATATTAAAGGAATGAAAAAGGATACTGTTGTGTTAATAGGAACAGTTGTCTTTACACTTTTGCTGGGAAATCCTTTGCCTTTAGTAAGTGCAGTGTTAATTTTAAAAAATGCTATTAGTCTTATTATAGATTTTGAATGTGTAAATCTTCAAAATTATAATCTTTGTCGTTTTCAAAAAAAGGAAACTTATGCTTTATTAGAAAAAATTGAAGAAAAAAAGAGAGAAGAAAATTTAGAAAAATTAAGGGAAAGTATTCAACCTGTTTCAAAAGTTGTTACAAACCAAGTTGAATTACCGTCTGTTAATCAAGTGGTTAATGAAATCTCAACGCTTGAACAGACTAGGCAATTATTAGAATATGCAAAAGCACAATATCAATATATGAAAAATGCAGAAGAGCAAAGGAGGAGATAAAATATGGATTTTATGAGTTTATTTTTAGAAAATTTAATGGCAGATAGTTCAATATCTTTATCACCATCAAGTTTTACGTCAATGGGTGCGACTACTACTAGTTCAGTAGGCTGGAATTTGATGGATGCTGAGAATGAGGGATTGCAAACATTAGGTTGTTTAGCTACAAGTTCGGCTACAAGTTTGACATTAAATGGTGAAAATGTTTATGAAAAAACTTTACAACAATTAGAAATTACCCAAGCCTATGTTGAATCGTTAAATCAACAAGAATTAGAGGAATTGATTTGTCAATTAGAGGCAAAAGAAACTGAGTTGACTGTAGATAAAGATTATGCTAGAGAATTAAAAAAGTTTTAATTAAAAGTGATTATTATCAGAAACTTTAATAGAAATAAATATTAAAGTTTTTTTGTGAATAAATTTATCATTTATTTTAAAGTAGATTTTACGTTTTGTATTTTGTGAACTTATGGACTTTATTTGCTGAATTTGTTATACTTTAGGTAGATATTGGGTGGTTTTATGGAGTACGTAAAAACAAGAACAATCATGACCAAAAGTGATCAAGGTAATTTATGGTTTGGTATAGATTATCATATG
Organism: uncultured Bacilli bacterium; assembly: GCA_949280095.1. Lineage (GTDB taxonomy): Bacteria > Bacillota_I > Bacilli_A > RF39 > UBA660 > MGBC108787. Next base: position 6,521 of record CASDHD010000039.1, on the reverse strand, counting down.
AATTTATATCGTGGTTGTTCTTATGGTTGTATTTATTGTGATAGTAGAAGCGATTCTTATCATATAAAAAATTTTGATGAAATTAAAAGTAAAGAAAATGCTTTGCAAATTTTAGAAGAAGAACTCGCAAGTAAACAATATAGAGGAGTAGTAAGTTTTGGTACTTTGTCGGATCCTTATAACGCTTTAGAAGAAGAATATAAAATTACAAGAGGGGCATTGGAATTAATCAATAAATATGGTTTTGGTGTTTCAATTGATACAAAAAGTGATTTGGTTTTAAGAGATATAGATTTATTAAAAGAGATACAAATGAATAATAATGTGATTATTAAAATAAGTATTACGACATATGAGGATGAACTTGCTCGAGTTTTGGAACCAAAAGTAATTTCCTCAACTAAACGCTTTGAGGTTTTAAAAACATTACGTGAAAATGGTATTTATGCAGGAGTACTTATGACACCTGTACTTCCTTTTATTACAGATAGTGAAGATAATATTCGAAATATGGTGCGTCTTGCAAGTCTAAATAAAGCTAATTTTATTTATACAAAAATGGGGATGACGTTAAGAAGCAATGTACATGACTATTATTATGAACATATAGAAGAATTATATAAAGGATTGTCGAGTGATTATAAATGTGTTTATGGAAATAGTTTAGTTTGTAATCCTCTTCGTTATCCAGATTTACTCGAGTTTTTTGTTAAAGAGTGTAATCGATATCATTTACTTTGTGATATGAGTGAAATTATTAAAGATTATAAGAAAAAGATATCTATGAATGAACAGATTAGTTTATTTTGATTTGTTCTTTTTATTTGCTGCTATTCGTTTTCCAATTTTTTACACTATTTATTTTCGATAACTTTCCATATTAATAATGGAGGTGCTTTTTATGACGGAAAAAGAACTATTATATGTGGAAGATGCCATAAATCATGAAATTTATATGATACAGGCATGTCGTGAAGCAGAGGATTGCTTGACGGATGAAAATTTAAGTAAATTAGTAAAAAAATTAGGACGTAAACATGAGGCGATACTTGCTATGTTTATGGATTTATTGTAGGGAGTGAGTAAAATGGAAGATAAATATCTTATGGAAAATATTATGTTTGGCAATAAAGTTATGAATGATTTATATATGCATGGCTTTATAGAGGCTGCAAACGAAAAAGTGTTTACTACTTTTACAAAGGCTTTGCAAGATACGGCAAAGATGCATTATGAAATTTTTAAAGCGATGGAAACTGCAGGATTCTATAATATGCAAAACGTAGAAGAAAGTAAAATAAAACAAACGAAACAAAAATTAGAAAGTAGTTTTGAAAGTTGTTGTAAAAAAGAAGCGTGATAAGAATTCACACTTTTTTTGGCTTATAGGAAAGTTCAACAAAAGCCTTGAATACGATATATTGAATTTGCGTTAAAACAACAGGAGGATAAATGTATAAAGTTTATAAATTCAGGATGTATCCAACAAAAAATCAACAAATACTAGTATAAATATCATGTATGAGGGGTTAAAAATTCATTTTAAAGATTAAAGAAGTAAGTAAAAAACAAAAAATACGGTGGCAATCATCGAAATCTAAGCCTGTGGAGAATAAAGGGTACTTTATCTATGAAGCAGGAAACTTGGAAGGCGTCAACCAAGACGTAAAATTTGTGTTACTTATTTTATTCTTTTGTTCTCTTGCTTATTTGACAAATTTAGAGATTACTTTTATAATGTTTTTGCTAAAAAAGGAGGTTTGTATGACAATTAAAGAATATTATGAAAAAGAAAAAATAAAACTAGAGATTTTAAGAAATAATTTTGATCGTTTGATTGAAAATAGCAACATGAAAGATAATTTTTTTTATGCTTTAAATGATCGTAATGTACCACCTTGTTATGAAGTGGAACAAAATTTAAGTTCGCCACTATTCCTTTTTAATGCATTAAAGTACCCTAATGCTAAAACTTGTTTTCTTGTGGAAGCCTTTAATTATTTTCAAGACTTGCCTATTAAAACTGATTATCCTTATTGTAGTTATAGCCAAATTCTTACTACTTATTGTTTAAAAATGTTGGATAAAGAAAAATTTATTGATATTAAGGCCTACTTTCTTTTGGGGAAAGAGGATTTAGAATCTTATATGGAAATGCTTGGTAATTATGATTATAAGAAAAAGGAAGTAAAAATGTATGATGTTTATTTTTACAAGTTATGTTCTTTAGGACAAAAAGATGTGCCTTTTGCTTATAAAGTTATGAGTAAGTTAGGTGCAGATTCTTCTATTTTAAAGGTTTATGTAAAAGATGAAAAAATCTATTTTGGCTTGAAAAAGAATTTTCTTTGTAAACAATGGTTGACAGGTGAGATTTTTAGGAATAGTCTTCGCCAAAAAGAATTTTTTATAGAAATGTTAATAGAATTCTATGAGACTCTTTTTAAGGATGATACTTCTAGAAAACGTGAAAGGTAAGATAAACTTTTCAATTTAAGAAATTAATTGTATAATAAGGTTCAGGAGGTAAGTTATGAAAAAAATAAAAAAGTTATTATTTGTTTTGACAATACTTGCAATGTTACCACTTGGCGTATTTGCTAAAGAAAAAGTAAATGTTTATTTATTTAAAAGGGAAGGATGCATGTATTGTGCTAGTGCTCTATCTTTTTTTGAAAATTTAAGTAAAGATGAAGAGTTTCAAAATTATTTTACTTTAGTTACAAAAGATGTTTCTAATACAGAAAATAATAATTTAATGGTAAAGGCTGCTAAGAAATTAGGTGTAACTTTATCTGGTGTTCCTTTTATAGTAATTGGAGAGGAATATTTTGAAGGCTATTCTGAAACTTATGATGATTCTTTAAAGAAAGCTATTCAATATGCTTATGAACATGATAGTAAAGATTTGATTGCGGAGGGAAATAAAGATACTTCTGCTGTTACTATTCTTATTCTTGTAGCAATTGTTGGTGGTATTGTTTTCCTAATTTATATGGCCAAAGATAATCATACAAGTGAGGAAGAAGAAAAAGTAGATACAGAGAAAAAAGAATTGTCAAATGAAGAAAAGAAAACAACAACAGTTGCTCCTAAGAAGAAAACAACTTCTACAAAAAATAAAACAGTAGCAAAAAAACAAACAACAAGTAACAAAACATCAAATAAAAAAACAACAGGAACGAAAAAACAAACTGCAACTAAAAAAACGACTAAAACAAAAACGACAAATAAAAAATAATCCTTTTGACTAAACACTAAAAGTCACAAATTTCTAAAAATTGAAATTGTGACTTTTTTAAATGTATAGGTGGCTCAAGTTTTGAATTTAGTTTTCTTCCTAATTAAAGGAAAAAGAAAAAGACTATTTTTGTAGTCTCTCTTATTTTTTTTGTGACAATAATCCAATAAAATCTACAATACTCGAAATAATTAAAAGAACACCTATAATTTGAAAAATGATGTTTTCGGCAAGAATTGTATAAAGTCCCATACCAATAAATACTATTCCAATTATTAAAGTAAAATAGTTTTTAGAACGTAATGAAATCATTACATTTTTTAATCCATTATAAATCAAAACAACTCCGATAATGAAACGTAAGAATGTTTCAATCGCTCCTGATAAAAGTAGTACCATAATTCCTATAAACAGTGTTGTAGCTCCAAGTACCATTTTATTGTTATCTTCTAGTTTAAGTTTCTTTTTTATTTTGTAATAAGCTAGCAAGTTATAAATTCCAACTAGAATAAAGATAGCACCAATGCAGTAAAAAACGATAATGACGGCTTTACTAGAATTTGTAAGTAATATAATACCTAAAACTAAGAGTAAAATTGGACCTAAAATTTTTAGATTTTTAGCATCTGTTTCTTTCTTATTTTCTTTTCCCTTTTTTGGCTTAATTAATGTCGTTTTTTCTTCTTTCATCGTATCTTTCCTTCCACTTTTATCATACAAAGAATTTTATAAATTATCAAGTAGCAAAAATGGAATCTATATGTTATAATGATTAAAGAATAAAGGGGAATCACTTATGATAGGAAAAGTAGAAATTTTAAGCGTCTTAAAAAAATATGGATACTATTCTTTAAATCGAGCGCCTTTTCTATACCAAGAGGAGGAAAAGTTTGGTATTTATTTTGTATGGCCCCATAAACATTATGGCAATTTAGAACGCGTACTTTTTTTTGAAACAATAGAAGATGTAGAAGAAGCTGTATTCGCGTATTGGTGGTTTATGACTAATAAAGATAAGTATCCAGTTATGGTTGAATTCGATAGCTATGAAGAGAAAAGTCCGTATGTTACTTATTCATACAAAGGTGTTCCTTTAACTATAGAAGCGATGAAAAGTTTTCAAATGGAAAATCCGAATATCAAAGAACCAAAAGACACGATAAAGAAACGCCAGTTATTAAGAACTGCTACGATACTTATTTTAGTTTTAAAAGAAAAAATTAAAGAACAAAATGAAATTTATCAAAAAGTAGAAGCGATGAGTGACGTTTTAAAGGAATATAAAAAAGAATACAAAAATAAATTAAGTTTGTATAAAAAGGGAGTTAAAGAAGAAACAGAAACTTTAGAGTTATTAAAGGACGATAAAGATGAGAGTGAAAAATTATTATTAAAATTACATGGGGATTTGAATTCGTTAGAAACTATAGAAGATATTCGTACGTTTATTCATACTTTATTTCGCTATCTTACCAATTTAGAAGCTAGCGTTTCTTCTGTTCAAAATCAATATTTATTAGAACGTTATCCAATTGAAATTGAAGATACTCAAAAGAAAATAAAAGTGCTAGATGAAGCATTAAATACTCCACGTAAACTTTTTCAAACGAAGCAAGAACCTTTTGCGTTATTAAATGAGATTGATAATACAAGTTTGGTTAAGAAAATGGACGATATCAAAGTTTATATAGAAAAACATAAGGCGGAAATTATAGAAAAATACCAAAATAGGGAGGCAATTGATGAAAATGTGTTGGGGGATTCTATAGTAAGTTTTGAAAAACTAAATGTTACATTGCCACCAATGATAGAAGATAAATATTATGAAGAATTCAATAAAGAAGATTTATATCAAAATTTGAAAGCTATGTTTGCAGAATTAAGCAAAGAAGAAAAATCAGCATGTTATGTTGCTTCTTCCTTTTTAAGGGATTGTCTCATTATATTATTAGAGATGCATGCAAGTCGTAAGCATTCAATTAGTGATGTGATTAGTAAAATAGTTTTGGATAATAAAATACATCTTTTTAATGATGCATATAATGCTTTAGATTACTATGTGAATGCGAAAATTCGTGTAAAGTATTTTAGTATACTTAATATGAAAACATTTGAACTTTTTATGTCTTCCTTGATTGAGGTTATAGAAATTTTAAAAGGTTTAAAATATACATTAAATAAAAGTTTTTATGCCTATTATATAGATAGAGATAAATCCATTATTAATCTTTATTTAAAAAATATTGTACATTTAAATAAAAAGGCTTCTTATATTGCAAGATTTATGCCAAATGTACCAATCTATTATTCACCAGTTTGTATCACAAGACAGTTAGATATTGTGAATAATAATGAGTTTGTAGAAAGACCAAACGATATTATCTTCTTATTAAAAGATATGGTTAGTATAAAGACAAATGATGCTAAAACTGTTGTGATTAAATATGAAAAAGACAAGACTAGTAAGGACGATTGTTTCATCGTACATTCTTTAAAAGAAAAAAATAGATGTGTATATTATGAAGATTGGATGTATAATAGAGAAGACGGAGGTCTTTATGAATAGGGATACATTTTTAAAAAGTTTGCGAAAACATTTGTCTTTTTTAGAAAAAGAGGAATTAGAGAAAGAAATTTTAATTTATATCAATAAAATAGATGGTTCAAAAATGTCGGATGTGGAAGTTATTCAAAGTTTTGGTAAAATGGATGATATAGTAAAAGATGTTTGTAAGAAACATGGAATTAATTATAAAACAGTAAAAGTAAATGATAATTGGTTCAAAAGATTTTATAATGAACTAGTTGATTTAAGTACGATTTTAAAAAATAGCGATGGTAAAAAAAGAGGGAAAATTTTATTAGATGTTTTGCTTTTGATTGTGATTACTTGTGTTTTGAAAATTCCTTTTATTTTTGTTCGTGATTTAGGAGATCAGTTTGTGGGTACTGTTTTACAAAATGATATGACGATTTTAGCAATATGGGGTCTTATTATTGAATTTGTTTATATTGTAGTTGCTCTATATTTTTTTGTACATACTTTTGAAAAATGGTTTCAGAATTTGAAGTAGAGATTTTGTAGTCTCTTTTTTGTTGGAAAAAGAGGATAGTAGATTAGATTATTTATTTTTAGAAGAAGATTATGTTACAATTATATTTGGTAAGTTTGGTGGTGTATTATTATGAAGGAATATAAAATTAGTCAAGAAGATATGAATACTCATTTTTTTCATTTTACGAGACAGAAAAATTTAAAATCCATTCAAAATCAAGGTTT
>CASDHD010000038.1 GCA_949280095.1 uncultured Bacilli bacterium | reverse complement strand
TTTAATATTATCTTGATATTCTCTAACTGTCATTTTTCCATTGTCATTAGAAACAGTAACAGTTCCTTTTTTCTGGTTGAATTAAAAAATCAATATTCATCCTTTTTCGCCTTTTTTTCCGCGGTTTATTATACATTTATTTAATACTGACGTCCAAAATAAATCTTATGTTTACCAGTTTTACCACAAACAATGCAATTTCCATTGGATTGCTCTTCTTCTAAAATACAACGTGATTTAAGCCCTGTTTCGTCTTTGATTTTATCTTCGCAAGCTCTATCTCCGCACCAGTTAATTTTAATGAAACCTGATTTATTTTGAGCAATATCTTTAAATTCTTCATAAGTATTTGCCTTATACAACATAGTGTTTCTTCTTTCTAAAGCACGATTGTATAAGTTATCTTGAATTTGATCTAATAAAGAAGGAATCGTTTCTGTTATTTTACCAAAAGGAACCTCTATTTTTTCTAACGTATCGCGACGAACCAAAGTGACATGTCCTTGTTCCATATCGCGGCGACCTAGTTCTAAACGTATTGGATATCCTTTTACTTCGGATTCTGCAAACTTAAATCCTGGTGTTTTATCGGAATTATCAATCGTATTGGTAACGTTTTCCCTATCCAAATTATTTTTTATTTCGTTTATTTTATTTAAAACAGCTTCATCGTTTCCAATTGGAATTAAGTTGACTTTTATAGGAGCAATCCTAGGAGGAAGTACAAGCCCACGATCATCACTATGTGTCATGATAATTGCACCTATCATACGTGTTGTAACTCCCCAACTGGTTTGATACGGATTTTCTAATTTATTCTCTTTATTTAAATACTCAATACCAAAGGCTTTAGCAAAACCCTGCCCAAAATAATGACTAGTACCATTTTGGAGTGCAACACCATCGTACATCATCGCTTCTATGGTGTAAGTTGTTTCTGCTCCAGCAAATTTTTCCTTTTCTGTCTTTTTACCTACAATTACAGGAAGTGCTAAAATGTTTCTTTGGAAATCTTCATAGACTTTTAGCATTTTTTTTGTTTCTTCTAGAGCTTCTTCACGAGTGGCATGCATTGTATGTCCTTCTTGCCATAAAATCTCGCGACTACGCAAGAAAGGACGTGTAGTACGTTCCCATCTTACTATTGTACACCATTGGTTATATAAAAGGGGTAAATCACGATAGGATTTAATAATTTTTTTAAAATGGTCACAAAACAATACTTCACTTGTTGGTCTTACACAAAGTCTTTCTTCAAGTGGTTCACTACCACCATGTGTTACCCAGGCAACTTCTGGAGCAAATCCTTCGACATGTTCTTTTTCTACATTAAGTAAACTTTCTGGAATAAACATAGGCATTTGAATATTTTGATGTCCAAGACGCTTAAATTCTTGATCAAGTTCACTTTTAATATTTTCCCAAATAGCATATCCATAAGGACGAATAATCATACTTCCTTTAACGCTAGAATAATCTACTAAATCAGCTTTTTTAACAATATCTGTATACCAAGTAGCAAAGTCTACATCACGACTTGTTATATCACGTACTTGTTCTTTCATCGTATCACCTTATTCTTCATTATTTTCAGATAGATCGAAATCTGCAAGTTCTCCATTTTCTGTTAGTATTTTATTTACTTTCTTTGTTGCTTCATTTAATTTATCACTACAAGATTTTACAAGTTTCATGGCTTCTGTATATTTTTCAATGGCAGACTCTAATTCTATATTTCCGCTTTCTAGTTCATGCACTATACTTTCTAATTTTTCTAGGGATTTTTCAAAACTTAAATTTTCCATTCTTTTTTCTCCTTTACAACAGCGATAATTTCGCCTTTTTTTAATTTAATATTTATTTTATCATCGATTTTCAAATCACTACTATCTTTAATAATTTTATTCTCTTTAGCTACTAAACTATACCCTTTATCTAAAATATTTAGAGGGTTAACAAGTTTTAAAGTATTAACAAGTAGTGTAGTTTCATGCTCTTTTTTTTCTAAAAATCTTTTCATATATTCATTGATTTTAACTTGATAATTCTCTAAATTATTCTTGGTTATCTCAAAACTAGCAAGTGGCTGTTTTAACACAAAACTATTTTTGATTGCGTTTAATTTTACTTCATTATCCGTTATTTTCTTTTGGATATTTTTGTTTAATACATCCATTAAAGTATCTAGTTTTTGTTCTTTTAGTTCATAAAGAGACATTGGATTTTTTAAAACAAAACTTGTTTTTAAAGATTTTACTTTTTCTATCCTTGATTTTAAATTATTTTTGATTAATGTATTCAGTCTACTTTTCTTTTCTTTTAATAAATTTTCGATATCGTATTTTGTAGGCACAGCCATTTCTGCTGCTCCTGTTGGTGTAGGAGCACGCAAGTCTGCAACAAAATCAGCTATGGTAAAATCAACTTCATGTCCTACCGCACTAATAATAGGAATTTTAGATTCAAAAATAGCACGAGCAACACTTTCTTCATTAAATGCCCATAAGTCTTCAATAGAGCCTCCGCCACGACCACAAATAATGACGTCTAAATCAAATTCGTTTGCCCGTCTTATTTGTTTTACTATCTCTGGAGCGGCAGAAGCACCTTGCACTAGAGATGGAAACAAAATGGTTTCACAAATTGGGTATCTTCGTTTTATCGTACTTAAAATATCTCGTATGGCTGCTCCTGTTGGTGCTGTTATAATACCAATTTTTTGGGGATATTTTGGAATTGTCTTTTTAAACTTCTCATCAAACAAGCCCTCACTTGCAAGTTTCTTTTTTAATTTTTCATATTCAATATATAAATTCCCTAAACCATCCATTTCCATGGATTCTACATAGATTTGATATGTTCCTTGTGCAGGATAACATGAAATTCGCCCTTCTACTAAAACATTCATTCCATCTTCTGGCTTGAACTTTAAGGAAAGTGCTTTATTATAAAACATGACAGCACTAATTCTTGATGTTTCATCTTTTAATGTAAAATACAAATGTCCTCTTGTATGATTTTTAAAGTTTGAGATTTCACCTTTTAAATAGATTTTACGAAGAAAACTATTTTCATCAAACATTATCTTAACATATTCATTTAAATCGCTTATTTTTAAATACTTTTCTTCTGTACCTATCATAAAGTTCTTCCTTTCTTATTCACGGATAATTTTATCTAACACAGCATTAATCATTTTGCGGACTGCATCATCACTATATTTTTTTGCAAGTTCTATGGCTTCATTGATGACAACAACTTCTGGGGTATCTGTATACTTTAATTCAAAAAGAGCAATACGCAAAATAGACGCACCTGTCTTGTCTAATCGATCGATACTCCACTCTTTGATATGGGCATTAGCAAGATCGTCTAATTCATTTTGATGGGTAATAACACCATAAACGATATCTTTTATATATTCATTTTCTATTTCGATATTGTCTTTTATAATTTCTTCAATGTCAACATCAATTTTATTATTTTTCATCAAATTATATTGATATAAAATAATCATACACTTTTCTCTTAGTTCGCTTCTTTTGTAAGCCATAAAAAACCACCACTTAAATTATAGCATAAGTGATGGAAAAAACCAATCTGCAAAAATGCAAAACAAATTATTTAAATACGCTTTTTCGAACTCGATTTCTTTTAGTTCCTTTTTTGTTATCTTCTTTTAATTCTATTGGCTCAACTTTTTTCTCTAAAGCTGAAAATATATCTTCCAAAGAAGCATTTATTCCAAGAGTTGAATGTGAAAAAGGTACAGAAATAATTTCAGAAGGTTCTTTTAAATTGTTATAATAAGTTTTAATTACCTTTTTTATAAGTTCCATAGAAATACGTTCTTCACTTCGCTTATCCATTTTACTTTCTTCACCTTTAATTTCCTGAACATATAATACATTTTCCATTCCCTTTCGGATGGAAAGAGGTTTTGCACGTAAGCCTGGTGATAGTGAAATAGTTTCTTCACCATCTAAAGAAGCAACTTGAATTTGATAATCAAAATAAGGTATTTCTTCAAGATGAACAGTTTGATATTCAGTGATACTATACCCTTTTTTAATATAAGTAACACTATTTTTTATTTTGCTATCTTCTTTAATAATTTTAAAAGCAGTATGTTCATTTTCTAATACTTGTTCTATTCCTATTTGTTTTGTAGTGAAAAATTTATACCTGTCATCTGCGTTAAGTTCTTCTAAAACAGGTTGGTGTTCATGTGCCCCAATAATATAAATATTGTTTCCAATCAAGGCTATCTCAGACTTAGAAAAATCTTCTTTTCCATAAATCATTTGAATATTTTTAGTGAGAAAATACTTAAAAATTTCATCACTTTTATAATCTCCCTTTAATTCTTTTGCGTTGTCCCATATTGAAGATACTAAATTTATTTTTTCATTTTCTTCCATTTCATTTTCTCCCTTTATAAAATAATATTATACATTTAGCAGATATATTTCCAATTTTTCTAAATAATTTTACATCTTTTTGTCATTTTTTATTAACTTTTTTAGTTCGTATAATGTATTGATCGCCTCTATAGGGGTCATATAAACAGGATCGATGCCTTCCATAAATTTTTGAACAGGGTCTATTTTTTTTGGTTCATCAAAAGATAAAGCTAACTGAACTTTGTCTTCACTTGCTTTGTTCTTGTTTTTTTCATAATGCATAAGAATTTCGTTGGCACGAGTTGTAAGTTCTTCTGGCATTCCTGCAAGTTTTGCAACATGAATTCCATAAGATTTATCGACTGCTCCATTTTTAATTTTATGTAAAAAAGTAATTTTTCCATCCTCTTCATGAGCAGATACATGAATATTTTTTATACTTGAAATTTCTCTATCTAAAGCTGTGAGTTCATGGTAATGGGTCGAAAATAAAGTCTTACATTTAATATTTTGATTGACATATTCTAAAATAGCTTGGGCAAGACTCATCCCGTCATAAGTTGCAGTCCCTCGACCTAATTCATCAAATAAAATTAAACTGTTCTCTGTTGCGTTCATAATAGCATTTCTCGCTTCGTTCATTTCGACCATAAAGGTAGATTCACCACTTACCAAATCATCACTAGCTCCAATTCTTGTAAATATTTTATCTACAATAGGAAGATTTGCGCTTTTTGCTGGTACAAAAGAACCCATTTGAGCCATTATCACAATGATTGCAAGCTGTCTCATAAATGTAGATTTCCCACTCATATTAGGCCCTGTGATTAAAAGTGTTGTGGTTTTATCATCCATTATGCAATCGTTTGGCACATAAGTATTATTACTTACTTTTTTGATGACTGGATGAAATCCTTCTTTTATTTCAATTACGTGATTTTCGTTTATTTCTGGTCTCACCAAGTTGTATTCATCAGCACAGACAGCAAGAGACGTGATAGCATCTAGTTCACTAATAATTTCTGCAGTATCTTTTAAAGAAATCAATTGTTTTTTAATCGTTTCTTTTATTTCGTTAAATAAATTGTACTCCATTTCAATAATTTTCTCTTCAGCATTTAAAATAAGAGCTTCTTTTTCTTTTAATTCTGGCGAAATAAATCTTTCACAATTTGTAAGTGTTTGTCTACGTTCCCAATTTAGATCATCTGGAATTTCTTTAACTTGTCCTTTTGAAATTTCAATATAATAACCAAAAACACGATTATAACCTACTTTTAAGGTTTTAATTCCTGTACTTTCTTTAACCTTTGCTTCAAAATCTGCAATAAAGTTTTTACCGCCACTGCGAATACTCTTTAGTTCGTCTAATTCGCTATTATATCCTTCTTTAATTAAATATCCCTCTTTTAATGTAACAGGAGGATTTTCATAAATGGCGCACTCTAATAAGTCATAAATATTTTTATGTGTTTCGATTTGATAATCAAAATGTAGATTTTCGACAACTTCTTTGATTGTTGGTAATTCTTTCAAACTAGTTTTTAATTGTAATAAGTCTCTAGCATTTAAGGAACCACACGCAATTTTTCCGCACAGTCTTTCAATATCATAAATTTGATACATAGACTCCCTTAATTTATCTTTTAAAATAAATTCCGTATTTAAAGTGTTGATTTTATCATAACGAGCTATTATTTTTTCTTTATCTTTTAATGGATGCATTAAATAGTCTTTTAATTTTCGACTTCCCATACTAGTTTTAGTTTTATCTAAAAGCCATATTAAAGAATACGTTCTTTCTTTTAAGCGTAAAGTTTCCACAAGCTCTAGATTACGGATGGTATGTACATCCATTTCTAGGTAGTCTTCTGTATTTACAATATTTACGTTTTTGATATGAGAGGCATCTTTTAATTCACGGACGATTAAGTAGTAAAGTAAATGTTTGATACTTTCTTTAAACCGAATATCTTCTACACTATTGATTAAATTTTCATATCCTTCTTCTAATAATCCGTCGGAAATAGATACCTCAATACCATAAGTTCCTTTTAATAAGCCAATAAGTTCTAAATCGCTATTGTCTTTTAATAAAACTTCTTTGATTTTTAAATTTAAGATTTCATTTAATAATTTTTCTTTTTTATGTTCGATATTCATGATGCTTATGTTTCCAGTTGAAATATCGGCGTAGCACAAAACATAGATAAAAGAAAAATCTAAGATACTGGCAATATAGTTATTGTCATGTTCACTTAAAAGTTCCGAATCGACAATGGTTCCTTTACTGATAACTTGTACAACGCCACGTTTCACCATTCCTTTTGTATTTTTGGGGTCTTCTAGTTGTTCGCAAATGGCTACTTTGTATCCTTTATTGACTAGTTTTTCAATATATGGTTTGACAGAATGAAAAGGAACTCCACACATTGGTACTCTACTTTCAAGTCCAGCATTTTTACTTGTTAGTGTTAGCTCTAGTTCTCGAGAAGCTATTTCTCCATCTTCAAAAAACAATTCATAGAAATCTCCTAAACGAAAAAACAAAAGTTCTGTTGGATATTCTTCTTTTATATCATAGTATTGTCTCATTCCAGGACTTAACTTTTCTTTATCTACTTCACTGCGTTTCATTTTTCTACCCACCTAAGAGTTATTATAGCATTAATTTTATAAGTACAAAAGAAGAAATCATGTTTTGTTACTGAATTTGCTTTCGGTTATTTGATAGGTTAAAGGAATAATACTATCTGTACATACAAAATTGGCGATATAACATTAAATTTCTATTAGAATAAGGTATTCCATATTTTTTTATATATTTGATAGGCCATTCTTTGATTAATCCATTCCTGTACTTGGCTCTTTTTTCTCCCCCCCCTTGTGCTTCAACAAGTAGTCTTCTAATATTCCAATAGTTTTCTAATGTACTTCTATTTTCTTCTAACATTCTTGCTTTTTTACTTACTTCATTTTTTTTGATATAATTCTCAAACTCCATATAATAATTCTTCTTTGAACCTCCTACTTATATATTTACAACGCAAATTGAGAATTTCCTTTTTTATTTTATCAATTTCTTATTTTTTTCATAAAAAAATGCCTAATCCTAAGCATTTTTATGTTGAATTTTATCAGTTGCTTGATCCATCATTGTGTTTAATAATTTATCTGCATTTTTCTTTGTACTTTTATTCGTTAATAAATAGGCAACCATACCTGCTCCACAAGCCATTCCTAGACCTGAAGCAATCATCATTTTTTTCATATCAAATCACTCCTTACTAGTAGTATGGTGTATTTTTTATAGATTATACAATAAAACACTCTTTAAAGTTGTTTTGCGATTGCTACTATAATCATTATTCATAGCCATTAAAAAGGCATTTTTTTCTCCTACAATAACTAAACTTTTTTTAGCACGGGAAACCCCAGTATAAATAAGCTTATTGTAAAGCATCTTGTAATAATTTTTGCTTACAGGCAATATAACATGAGGAAACTCACTTCCTTGACTTTTGTGTATTGTAATTGCGTAAGCATGTTTAATCATATATAAATCTTCTTTCGAATATTCTACATAACTGCCATCAAAATCAATCGTAATAACTTCTTTTTTACGTGGAGCATATTTTGTCTCTATACTTTTTATATACCCAATATCGCCATTATAAACATTACAATCTGGATTATTGACAAGTTGTAAAACTTTATCCCCTTCTCTAAAAAGAATATCTCCAAGTTTTAACTCTTTCTTTTCCACACTCTCAGAATTAAATAGTTCTTGCAACATAAGGTTTAAATTGTCAATTCCATTTTCACCTTTATACATTGGAGCTAAAATTTGAATATCATCGACTTTAAGACCTTTTTTTATACTTCTACTACATATTTCTTTTACCATTTTTGTAATTTCTTTACTTTCTGTTAAAAAGAAATTATAGTCGTCTTTCTTTTCAAGGAAAGTTTCACTTAAATTATGCTCTTTGATTTCACGTGCCAAGTCAGCAATATAGGAATTTTCACTTTGACGATAAATTCGTTCCAATGGATTATAGGAAAATAATCCCGAATCAACCAAATCATTTAATATAAGACCTGCTCCTACACTTGGTAATTGAAAAGTATCTCCAACTAAAATAAGTTGAATATTTGCATTTATTCCTTTTAATAAAGAGTCGAATAGAAAGGTGTCTATCATACTTGTTTCATCTACGATGATTAACTGATGATTATTTTTATTGTATTCGTTTATGCTAAATTCATTGGTATCTTTATTCCATTTCAAATATCTGTGAATGGTCATAGCTGGTAAATGGGTGGATTCTGCAAGTTTCTTACTAGCCCTTCCAGTTGGTGCTATAAGAGCAATGTTTGAAAACACATCAATGGGTGATAATTGATTCATCTCAATATAAAGACGTGTTATTGCATTAATAATTGTCGTTTTTCCTGTTCCTGGTCCACCTGAAATGATAGAGATTCGATTTTCTAAAGCATTTTTGATGGCATTTTTTTGATCTAGATTATACGTAACGCCAATATTTTTTTCTAATGTTGCAATAGCACTTTCAAAATTTGTTAAATTCTTTTTAGGAAGATTTACAATTTTGCTTAAATTCCTAGCAATATCATGCTCCATCGTATAGTTTTCTTTTAAATAATATTTTGTTTCATCAATGACAATTAAGTTTTCTTTAAATAAATCTTTTAACAAATCATCAAATTCATCGTTATCTAAAATAAGTTTAAAATAAGTTTTAAGACTCGTATAAATTTCTTCTTTAAAAGAGTAAACATCACCTATTGTATCGCTTATTCTTTTCATCGCTTCTAGGATACATTCTTTTTTTCTAGTTGGAGTGGTTGCTTCAAAATTCTTAGTATAAATAAAATCCAGTTTATTAAAATCAATAATTTTTTTAAAATGGTATAAGTTTTCATGTAAAAAGATAAGGGTTTTGTCTTTATATTTTTTAATAATACGAGTAGCATCTCCAATAGAAAATCCAAATTGTTTAAGTTCAATAATCATATCATCATTTTCAGAATGTGCTAATATGGAAACATAAATGTTGTCTGCCCTTTTTTCCGTCATATCAGGAACTAAAAACAAATTATTTTTATTTTCTTTAATTAAATCAATGGCTTTTTCACCTAAAGTTTCAACAATTTTTCTAGCAGTCTTCTCTCCACACCCTTTAATTAAAGGGCTTGCTAAAAATTCAATTACTGCATCCGCATCCGTTGGTTTTTCTTTTTCATAGTTGTTTATTTTATATTGGTATCCGTATCTCTCATGTCTTGTGTATTCTCCATATAAAAGATAGGTTTCTTCTTCATTTGGATCCAAAATTGTTCCACTAATTGTGATGGTTTTATTAACGAAATCTTTCATTTCTTCTTTGTTTGTTTCTTTAATTCGAAACGTTCCTACAAAAAAACCATTCTCATTTTTATAAATTGTTTGTCTTATTTTGCCTTTTATATAATCCATCTTGTATCTTCACCTATAAGAATTCTATCACAAAAAAAGCAAAAACAAAATTGTTTTTACTAATCGGTATATCCTAAAACGTATAATTCATAGGAAAATAAATCATAAGTTTTATCCATTTCTTTTAAGTTATTACTTTTTTTATGTTGGTGCAACTCTGTCCACATTTCATAAAGATGATTGTAAATTCCAAGCATCATATTTTTTTCTGAAACAGAAGAAGTACTCATTAAACGATTATAGTAATCTTTCATACTGTCAATGATATATTGATTTAACTTTAGATAATCGCGATCACCAATTTTGATGACCATCTTGCTACCAGCTTCACGGATAAATGGACGAACAAACTCGGAAGATACAATTAATGGTTCGTTAATTTCCATTCTTCCTATTAATTTATCTTGCTCCGAAATTGTAAATTTTTTTAAAGTTGTATCTATAAACATAGTCTCACCCTATAAGCATTATACACTTTTTCATAATTTTTGTAAATTGGTAATGATTGATTTTTTATCTATATAACCTAGTAGTTATCAAACATTTATTTCTACTTTTACACACTTTCCAATTAATAAGCCATCTTGATATTCCATCAGCTGTATTTTGTAAATTTCATTTCTTTTTAATTTTTCGTTTATTTTCACCTTTAAATAATTTGTTGTACAGCCTGTACTCTCTTTTTCATCTACCTCTTCTACTAAAACATCAACTATTTTTTCTGGATGTTTTTTATAAAATTTACTCTCTAATTCTTTACTTATTTCATTTAAAGCTCTACTACGTTCTTTTTTTACAGCATCATCCACTTGCATAGGCATTCTACTCGATGGTGTTCCTTCTCTCTTTGAATATGGAAATACATGAATTTTTGCAAAGTTAATTTCCTTCACCGTATTCATTGTTTTTAAAAAAAGTTCTTCTGTTTCATAGGGATGACCTACTATAACATCTGTAGTAATACTCACATCTTCTTTTATATTACGAATTTCTTCGATTTTCTTTTTAAAATACTCTAAATCATACTTACGGTTCATGCG
>CASDHD010000037.1 GCA_949280095.1 uncultured Bacilli bacterium | reverse complement strand
ATTGTCAGTTCTCATATAGTATAACACATTGCCTTTCGTTTCTTCAAATACTATGCTTGAGTTCTCTACAAAATAGTTTGTTTCTTCTCCATTTACTACTTTTTTATTTCTTATTCCTTCTTTGTTATAATAATATTGAATATCAAACATATCACTTTGATAGCTTTGTAGTTCTCTTACATTCCATGTTAAATTGACATTTCCTATTGTTTTTGGATTTCCTATTTCATCATAACTAATAGCTATATCATTAAACTTAGTTAATTGATCTTGCCAATTTAAATTGGAATATTCATAGGTATCTGTTTTGATTAATGTGCTTGTATTTAAATCATATTCTTCTCTTTTCAAAATATTTCCATTACTATCATAAGTATATTTATACGTTTTATTTAAAGCATAATTATCATCCTCTATAAGTTCATTAAAGTTATCATATTCATAATGATTTAAGATTTCACCATTTTTATAAATATCTGTAATGTTATAAACTTCATCGTAGGCATATTCATAAAGTTCATTATCAATCTTCATACTTTTTAAAATAAGGGATGTCTTGTTTCCATTTGAATGATAAGTATATTCGATTGGTAGATTATTATTGATTGTTTTCTTTTCTAATCTACCTAAAGTATCATAAGTAAAATCTACTACTTCATTATCTACCTTTACTTTGATAATGGAATCATCTTCATCATAAACATATTCTATGGTATGACCATCATTATATATTTTTTTAGTTACATTATTATTTAAATCATAATCATAGTCAATACTCTTATCATTCCATTCATATCTTGATAAACGTTCTGCTAAATCATAGTAATAATTATAAACTTCATCTTGTGAAGTGATTTTAACTAAATGATTTAAATTGTTATAATTATATTGATAATTTTTATCATTTTTAGTTAATGTTTTTAGTCTATCAAATTCATCATAGCTATATTTTATACTTGTATTATTTCCATAGTTTGCAGATAGTAAATTTCCATTATTTTCTTCATACTCGTTTGTAACAAGAACAGTATCATTGATTTTTACTTCTTTTGTATTTAAGAATTCATCATAAGTAAAATTATATTCTTTGTTTTCACAAGTAATTTTAGAAAGTAAATTTTGTTTGTTATATGTGTAATTTGTTTCCTTATCATCCTTTTTTACTTTTATAATTTGTTCTTTGTCATTATAAGTATAATTCGTTGTTTGGTCTAATGGATCAGTAATACTATCTATTAATCCAGTAGTTGTATTAATATTATACTCCGTGACTTTTCCTAAAGCATCTGTAGTACTTTTTATAAATCTACCATCCGTTGTATATTCCGCACTGGTTTCAATATATTTTTTACTATCAAATGGTTCTAAATAAAATTGTTGCGATTCCTTATCCTCCACATAACTTTGAAGCGTAAAATTATTATCCTCAACAGTTAAAGATAAATCCTCTTCATTTTGATTAACAGTTTGTTTATTAATTTGTTTAATTGAATAGCTTCCATTTTTATTTTTGATAAATTCAAATTTATTTTTTAATTCTTTAGTAAGAATAAATTTTTTAGTATTTTCATCTACGCTTAAATATAATGGAATAACACTGCTTTTAATAATATATTGATTTTCCTCTTTTATAATATCCCAACTTTCATTACTACAAGTTGGTTCTTTTAATATTGGAACAAGGTTATGATAATCTGGGAATATATATTTATTTGAGGATTTTAGACGAATATAAAAAGTATTATTATTCAATTCTTCTGTATTATTATTTTTAATAATCGTTTTAATAGGATTATCAAATTCATCATAAACGATTTGATTAGATATTCCTTTTTTCGAAATACCTTGTAATAATTTTGAAGGGTTAGTATTGTCGTACTCAAAACTAAAACTATTGCCTTTAGGTGTAAATGAAGAGATTAGTTGATTATTTTTATCATAATGAAACTTAGAAATAGCCTTGTTTTTATCAGCAAAAGAAATTAAATTTCCTTCATCATCATACCCATAAGAGGTATTTTCTAAATCCTTTGTAAGAGTTACATTTGTTATATACAAATCATTTGCATTACTTTGAGAAATAAACATTAAATTCATGTCTTCATAGTCATATTCTGCTACAAAAACAGTTTGGAAAAATTGCCATTCAGTTGCATGCATATTTAAAGTACAAGGAATAACACATGTTCCATCTTCAACGTTAGGATATGAAAAAGTAAGAAGAGCCATGTTGGAAGATTCAATTCCCTCATTTCGAATTCCTTCATTTTTATACCAAAAAGATAAACGATATGTATCATTTGCTTTTCCACTAGTTGGAATAAATTGTACTAAACTTTTTGAAGTTTCAGGTGCACAATGCATGCAAAATGCAGTTTGATTATTTGAAAGTGTTACTACACCACTACCATCATTTAAATGATTACCTTCATAATCAGTTGCATTATATTCCCAGCTAGTAAGATTATCTCTAAAATTAGAATTTTCTATCATATTGTGGTAATTTACAATCTCCCCTTTTTCTAATTGCATGTCATCTACATAAATAATTCCTTCTAAATCGTTTGATATAAATTGAACAGTAAAATACTCACTTTTATATGTTTCGCTTACGTAAATTAAAATAGAATATCTTACAAAATCTTGATTTGGTTCTATATCTACAATTCTAAAAATTTTTTCTTCATGCAAAGGACTTTCGTTGCAATGAATTTCTAACGTAGCTTTTTTATCGGTTTTGATATATGCGCTAAAAGTATAGACTCCATGCTCTAAATCTTGTGGTAGTCGCCATATAGATATACGTTCAACTTTTAAACTATGATTTCCACTATGAGCAAACTCATCCGTGATGTCAAGATAATTATCTTCTTTTTCAAAGCTAGAATTGTATAAATAATTATTTGTATATTTCATTGGGGTTGTTTCTAATTGCAATTTATTTTTCAAATTAGGCTTGGTTCCTTCAAAATCACTCAAATACTCTGCAAGTGTTCCATATCCATTTGAAAAATCATTGTCCGTATCTAAGTTTGTAATACCAATTGTATTACCTTGATCATTGAAAGAATAAGTATTTATTCTTCCTTTTTGGTCTTTAATTCGAGTAACATTAAATCCATAAAAGAATTCTAAAGTGTTCCCAATTTCACCATTCGTACCAATTTCACTTATCTTTTTTAAACGATAAGGAATACTTTCATAATAATCAAATTGTTTAGCTAAACTGCTACTTCCCGCAATTTTTGTAATGATTCCTGCATCATTATAAGTAAGTGTTGTTGTTTCGAATTTTGTACTTATTCTTTGGATTTTGTCGTTATTTTCACCAAATAGAGCAATAATAGTGGTTGTATAATTGCTTGAAACTAAAATATAACTAACCATTCCAAAATTATAATTTATATCAATTTTATTTTCTTTGTTATCACTAATACTAGATATTCCATAACCAAAATTTGTGTTGTTATAATTGATTGTGATGTAATCTTTGTTTGTATTAATAATTTTATTTAGAAGATATTTATCATCTATTAAAATAAATTCTTTTTTATTTCCTTCTTTATCTTCTAGAACGTAAATACTATTTTGTTTTGACGCTGTAAGCCCAAGGCCATCTTCATCAATTATGTTTGTTTCTATAACGTTTTCTCCAGCATTATCATATATTTTTTGCTCATAGAAATAATGAATCGTTCCATCACCATCTGTATATTCTAAACATACATTATCAAAATTCACTTCTTTTAGAATTTCATGATAATTAAATTTAAATCCTTTTGGTAATCCATATTTTTTATTTAAAATAACATCATTTGTATTATAAATAAGATTTAAATTAATAGGAAATTTAGTGCCTATCGTTTTATTCACTTCAAATACATTTGTCACATTTCCAGTTAAATTATTAACAGAAGATGAGCCATTTGTAAAGGCAACAGTTTGATAGGTCATATAATCTTCCAATCCATTATGATTACGATACGTTACCATCAAAAAAGGTTTAGGGTCCTCTATTTCGTATTCTATAGCTACAGTATTATTTTTTGAATAAAAATAATACTCTGGATATTGTTCTTCATATGTTTCTTTTTCCAATTTTAGTAAAAAACCATTATTTTCTGTTCCTGCATACCATCTTTTTACTAAGTTTGTAATGCTAAAATAAGTAGATTTTAATCTTGTATAACCTGGTACAAGATAATCTGCACGGTTCCCATAGAAAAAATTTTCTACTCTAGCATCATATTTATCATGCATTGTATTCCAATTTGCGTTTTCCTCGTTCCAGGGCATATTAATTTCATGGACACATATATTCTTACTTAAATATTTATTATCCTCTATTGCAGAATTTACATAGGTTGGATGTGATGTTAAACATACTCTTGCATCCACTATATCACATGCAGTCCCTATTGTAGGCAAATCAAATTTCATTAATGTACGATAGATAACATTATTAGAATCTACACCTACCTTTAACATATCTTGATTGTTTCTATTAACATTTGTATCTCCAGGATAAATATAAGTATCAAAAACACTATTATCTTCTTTCAATTCTATAGTTGGGTCTATTGTTAATGGGTATAAATTTTTGTTTTCTAAAATAGAATTCTCTATGGCAAAACTTAATAAATATGCGCCATTTACTTGTTCTAAAACAAACTTAATAGGATAGTCATGTCCATCTTTATCAGTTAAAGTGGGTTTATCAATATTAAATAGGCACTTTCCATCTTTAATAACATCTATCATTCCAGTTTCATTTAATTTTAAAACAAAGTTTGTATTTATTCTATATATTAAATCAGCGAAAGAGTTTCCAAAACTTTTTAAAATAATTGTATCTTTTACTTTATTTTCTATTACATCATATCTTATATCTATATTTTCCAATATATTTTGATACGCAACGGAATTCTCTAAGACTTGTGGTTTAACACTTTTAGATATTAAATCTAAATTCAAATAATTATCTTCTTGTTCAATTTTTAACAAAAATGAATTTTCATCATTTTTTGCAAAACGAATAGAAAAATTATTTTCCTTATTTTTAAAGCAATCTTGTTGTTCAATAATAGTATTATCAATATCTACATATTTTCCATTTTTCAAGTAATGTACATCATGATCGTACGCATATAAAGTAAATGTGCCATCTTCATTTAAAAAATGTTTTTCCCTAGGTTTTCTAAGACTAATTATTTCATTCATACTTATGCTACTCTTTTCCAAATGTAGACTGCTAAAAATGGAGGCATTGTACTAGCACCACTTGTAGTTCCATGATTATGTGCTTGAGATCCTCCAGTATAATTTGTACTATATGGTGTAGTTACTCCAGCGCCACCTAAAGTTACATAACTTCCTGATCCATCCACGACTGTTGCCCATCCTTTGGAGGTATGATTATGACTTGGCATTTCATTAATTGTTAAAGCGTGATCCCCTGTGGTATGAGTATGAGTAAGAGTCCCACCCATAGTACCATTACTGTAAGTATTACCACAAGCAAGTAAAAACCTATCTTGAATTTGTTCCCATGTGCCACCAAATAGTACACTTGGATTTATGGAAGTCACATTCATATAAATAGAACCTACTGGATATAAAAGATTAGTCACAGCTTCAATAATAATTGGTTCTACTGTTGTAATAGAATTCACTTTCAAATTTCCTTCATCATCTAAACTAAATTTATTGTTTTTTGCAGTAATGCATTCTGCTGTTAATTTATTAATTTCTAAATTAACTTTTTCACCTTCTTTTGTAAAATTATCTTTAAAATAATTTTCGTTATTATTCATTTTTTTCATTCCTCTCTTTTCTTAAAATACCTTTCTTACCAAATCCTAATTAATAAAAAAATATTTACATAGCCGTGCTCCTTTCTATGTTCCAAGCATAAATTACTTCATATAAGTTTCTCAAGAAACTAAAGGTTTCCTTAAAATAACTAATAGGCAACTTTTAGTTTCTTTTCATAAAAAAAATGTCATTTTATGATGACTATAGAAAGGAGGTGCATCATGAAAAAAAACATATTAACAATTTTCATATTAATATGTTCGGCATTTGTATTTCAAAATGTTAATGCAAAAGAAATTGTTTATAAAAATGAACTTGGATTAGAATTGACAGAAATGGAATATCAAAATATTTTAGCAATTCATGGAGAGGATTATTTAAAAACCATGAGCAGTAGTGATTTTGACAAATATAAAGAATATTATTCTTATCCTGATTTAAAAATCGAAAAAGTTAATTCTAACGTTGAAGAATTTATTATGCCTTTATCTGAATTTTATGAAACAAACTATAAAAGACTTTCGGTTACTAATGTTACAAATAGTACACCAACAACTTTAGTGGTTGTACAATTAAAATGGAAACAAGTGCCAAAAGTGAAAAGTTATGACGTAATTGGAGTTCGATTATATAACACTAGTTTTTCTGGTTCAGTAAGTACTTATGCTTTAATTAATGGTATTAGAGTATCACCTGAGGCTACAAAAAAAGTAAGTAACGGTGTTGGAGCTTCTATAAAATTACTCAGTGACAGTTCATCCATCGAAATTCAACAAAGCTTTACGGTAAATAGTGGTGGTATAGTATATGCTTGTTACCAACATGCCATTAAGAATATTTCTTTATCAGATAGTCAAAATTTTACAATTTCTAGTGTTGGTCTTGGTAAAGTATTCAAATTTACTAACATTTCTTTATTTGATCAAATGGATGGAATAAGCATTAAAATATAATGGCAGAAAATACAACCGAATTTTTTTGTACAATTACTTTATTAATTTCATGGATTACTGGAAAAATATCTAAAAAATTACCATGGTTTGAAAATTATTTGATTCCTGTACAAAATATGTTAATTGGCTTAAGTATTGCTTTAACAGAATGGTGCTTTACAGGAAATTTTCAAATGGCAATTGCAGTTTCTGGAATAGCTGCAGGAGGCATTTATGATGTACTGCATAATATCAATATAATTTTAAAAACAGCATTAAAGGTAGATAAAAAAGAAAGTAATTTATAAAAAAAGAAAAACCGAAAGCAAAAGTAAATATAGAAAAGGATATTAAAATGACATTAGTAAAATATAAATATAACGATACATCAAAATTATCAGAACACTTTAAAGTAAATGAATTTAAATGTAAATGTGGAAAAGATCACGATATTATAATCGATAATGAACTTGTACCTTTATTAGAAAAAGTACGAAGTAAATTAAATTCTAAAGCATGTAATATTTATAGTGGTTATAGATGCCCTAGTCATAATAAAAAGGTAAGTAAAAATAATGCAACAAATGGTTATTCTCATAGTGGTTATGCAGTAGATTGCTATTTTCTAGATCAAAATAGAAAAAGAATACCATCTAGAAATGTTTGCTTAGCTCTAGAAGATTTAGGACATAAATGTGGCATAGGCTATAGATGTGGTGGAAGTGCAAATAGTACAGGTAATACTCATATTGATGTTAAATCAAGAAAATGGTATGGTGATGAATCTATATCCATGAATGAGTCCTGTTGCATTTCATTCTATGATTATTTCGGTATAGAAAAAATCATTACTGGAATTATAGCAGAATGGCAAACCGCTATGAACAATTCTTATAATTGTAAATTAGTAATAGATAATTCTTTCGGGCCTGATTCTCAAAATCAAGCAACTAAATACCAATTATATTTAAAAAATCCACAATTTCACAATGATTATGTTTTATTTATACAAAAGCAACTTAATAAACTTGGGTACACATTAAAAGAAGATGGATACTTTGGTTCAAATACTAGCAATGCTGTTAAAACATATCAAAAATCTAAAAATCTTAAAGTTGATGGATATGTCGGATTAAACACAATTACAGCAATATTAAAAGAGGTTGTTGAAAATTAATCAATTAACTTTCAACAACCTCTTTTTTATATTTTAATATAAAAAATTTTTTTAATAGTTTTCTGCTTTAAGTTCCATATAAGCTTGTGGATGTTTACATACAGGACATACAACAGGTGCTTTTTCACCAACATAAATATGACCACAATTTCTGCAAATCCATACTTTTTCTTCGCCTTTTTGGAATACCAAATTATCTTCAATATTGGCAACCAATTTCATATATCTTTCTTCATGATGTTTTTCAATTTCTCCAACCATTTCAAATAGATTGGCAATATCATTAAATCCTTCCTCACGAGCAGTGGCAGCAAATTCTTTGTACATTTCTGTCCATTCATATTTTTCTCCACTTGCAGCGTCTTTAAGATTGGTTAATGTATCTGGAACATCACCATCATGTAATGCTTTAAACCAAAGTTTTGCATGTTCTTTTTCATTATTAGCAGTTTCCTCAAAAATAGCAGCTATTTGTTCATATCCTTCTTTTTTTGCTTTAGACGCATAATACGTATATTTATTTCTTGCTTGACTTTCTCCAGCAAAGGCTGCCATTAAATTTGCTTCTGTTTTACTATTTTTTAATTCCATTTTTTATACCTCACTTCTATAAGATATTATACAAGTTCTTAAAATAAAAGTAAAGTTTTTTAGAGGATTGTGTTACAATAAATAAAAAGAAAGGAATACATATGATTAAAGAAAAGAAACAAGGAAGTTTAATTATTATTTCGGGTACAACTTGCGCTGGAAAAGGAGCAGTCATTCATGCACTCTTAGAAAGAAACAAAAATTTATCGATTTCTATATCTTATACATCTAGACCAATGCGTGAAGGTGAAACAAATGGAGTAGAATATAAATTTATTTCAAAAGAAGAATTTGAAGAAAAAATCAAAAACAAAGACTTTCTAGAATATGCTATTGTTCATAGTAAAGATTACTACGGAACTCCTAAAGCTGAAATTAAAGATAAGTTAGATAGTGGTCAAGATGTTATTCTAGAAATCGAAGTACAAGGAGCAATGCAAATTAAAGAAATGTTTCCAGAAACTATTTTAATTTTTATTATGGCACCGAGTATGGAAGAGGTAAAGAGAAGAATTAAAGCCCGTGGAAAAGAAAACAATGAACAAATCATAAGACGTTTCCAAAGTGCTTATCAAGAAATCAATGAAATACCTAAATATAACTATGTAGTTGTTAATGATGAAATTGAAAACGCAGTCCAAAAAATTGAAGCAATCTTATTAAGTGAAAAATGTCGTGTTGATAGAATTGAAGAAATTTCTGTAGAAAACCAAGAAGAAATTATTCATGAATTCTTAATGGATAAAGAATTTGATAATAGTGAACTTTATAAAGACAAACTCAATTAAAAAAATGTTCGAAATTTTGAACACTTTTTTTATTCTTGATTTTCGGTATTGTCCTCAGAAACTTCAGGATACTCACCGATTACAAATGAATTATCATTACTATTTATACTTTCAATTTCATTATCAAGTTCATCAACATTGATTTCTAAAGTCGGAAGTTCTTCCATAACCTCTTCTACTTTAACTGGTTCTTCCATACTTTCCAACACATCTTCAAGTTCAATTGACTCTTCGCTTAAAAGAGTAGAATTAACATCCATCGTACCTAAACTGATTTCAATCTCATCATAAATCTCACTAGGTGTTTGACTATATTTCTGACGGTGTTTGATATTTTTAACAGCAGCATCCAAATCTTTTAATTTTTGTTTATCATTTTCAATTGCCAAAACATCTTTAGCTTTACTAACATTTTCAAGTAAAAACTCCATCTCACGAATTTCTTGTCTGTGGGTATCAATTTCACTTTCGTACTGTTTAATACTATCATTCTCTAAAACATATGCTTTTTCAACTAAAGACTTCTGATTTTCTTTATAATGTTCAATAATATTTTCAACATCCTCAAGTTCTTTTAGCTTTCTATCATAAGCAGCTGCCAAAATAGCACGTCTTTTTGGTGTTTTATCTTCATTTTCAGTTTCAATAATAATCTTATATTCTTTTAATTCATCTTGTAATTGATTGTAAGTATTAATAGTATTATCCAAATGAGCAGTCAAATCAACAAACTTTTGTGTATCAATAATTGTAATCTCTTCTTTTGCTGCTTTTATCTTCTCATCTAACGACTTAATCTCAGCATTTAAATAAGCAATTCGTTCTTCAATAACCTCTGTATCTCCACTTGAATAATTCTTTGTATCAATTAAAGATGCGAATTCATCTCTAGCAGTTGTAGCAGCATCCTCTTCTTCTTGTAACATCGCTGTAAGTTCGCTACTACTTGGAATATCCATATAAGGTTTTGATTTTACAATAGTAACTAATTCTTGTAATTTAGCAAGCGCACTTGCCTTATCATCATGAATAATTAACTCTTTTGCTTGGTTAGCTACCATAGAAGGATCAGTAATAATCTCTAATCTTCTTTTTTCTAAATCAGAAATCTTCTTTTGCAATTCACTAATTCTTTTATCATCTTGTTCTTTCAATTCTTCATCTAAATAAGAAGATTGACTACCTAAATTAGACTTAGTTTCAGCAAGTCTCGTTTTTTCATTCTCTAACTTAGCATTCATCTCTTCCATGGCTTGATTTAAATAATTAAGATGATCTAAAGTTTCATTTGTCTTATTTTCTATAGTATTCAAAGATTCAATTAGAGTTGCTACTTTTTCATTCTCACGTGTTAAAACATTTTCATAATATTCTTTTGTGCTAGGATTGCTAATTGTTTCAAGACGTTTTTTAAGTTCTTCAATATAGGCATTGCTTAAGTTGATTTCTTCATTTAATTTTAAATTTTTATGATGAAGATTCGCTTCTTCTTCCACAACAGAATCAATTTCTTTTTGCAATTTCTTTATTGCTTTTTCTTGTTTTCTAATTTTTGCCTCTAAACTAACTTTAATATTTTCATCGACTTGTTTCTCACTGATTTTAAAATATTTATCGCCATCTCTAGACTCACGCAAAACAACAAGTTCGTCTTTTAACTCGTCAATTTCGATTTCAATTTCTTTTAATTCTGCTTTTAATGTGTCTGCATTAGCAGTTGATTCGGTCATCTCCACTAAAAGGTCTATCTTTTTTATTATTCCAGTTTGCATACTTAAGCACTCCCTTTATTCTTTTACTATTACCATAATAACATAAGCAATTTTATTTTGCAATAAAATTTTTATGCTTCAACTTTTGT
>CASDHD010000036.1 GCA_949280095.1 uncultured Bacilli bacterium | reverse complement strand
AAAATCGGAATTCATGCCTTAACGCTTGAAAAAACAAAAAAGGTATTTTTTGTAGAAGGTCTTGATCATTTATTAATATTATTTGATTGTTGGATGTATGTTTGCTCTGTATATCCTCTTATTCCAGGCTTGTTTAATTTAGGTGTAATACTCATAAGGCATCAATGGTTTCCTGAAGCAATTGTAAATGTATATTTCAAATACATGAGATATAATAAAATTCATAAGATTATTGCTTATAAATACTTTGATAGATTTTTAAAAAGATATGTATTGTTGAATTTAAATATTAAAGAAGGAGTAGATTTTAGTTTTGAAGATATAGACCAAATTAAAGCTAGAGGATATAAAAAAGAATATTTGATAAAAGGAGGCTATTCTTTAAAGTATTCGGATTTAGAAACAGTAAAAATGGATAAATGGAATTTACATACTTTTTCAAATCATGGAATAGATTCCTCTAAATTAAAAATTTGTTATGTAGAAGATTCCTATAAAATGTACGATATATTAAGTTACGCACTTAAAAATACGAATTTAGATATTGAAAATATTTGCCCTGTTCTTTTTGATTACTTAAAAAGTAGGAATTTCATTCAAGTGACAGAGTAGTAAAATGGAAAAAAGTTATATTAAAAATATGAATATTCACTATTTGACTAGTATTGGTTTTTCAGTGAATCAAATTCAATCTATTAATATATTAGTACATAAAGGTATAGAAGAAAAACTGTACAAGAAGAAACACATTCCTTATCATAATCTAAAACATATTGAAAGAGTACTATGTTATTGCATGTGGATATTAAATCAAAAGAAGAACAATGGAGAAATTTTAGAAAACCAAGATATTTTGTTTTATTCTGCTCTTTATCATGATTGTGGAAGAAGTCTTCTGGTTTCGAATAAAATGCATGGAATTGTCGGAGCACAAATTGCTAAAGAAAAACTAAAGGGTACTTTTGATGCCAAAAAGGTTACGGGTATTTGTTTACTAATTGAAACACATGCGTCTAGGGTTGATGAAGTGGATTTTAAAAATTTTACTCTTTCTAAAGAGGAAAAAGAAAATATTCAACTCTTATCCAATATATTAAAAGATGCGGATGCGCTAGATAGAAATAGAATCAAGCTATTTAAGTTTGCACAATGTAATCCTAACTTTTTAAGAACAAAGGAAGCAAAAGAAATATATTTACAAAGTGATACATTCTACTTAAAATATCAAGACACTGTTCGTCAAGTGAGGTCATTAGAAAAGAAAAAATAGACATAGTAAGTATAATAGTTGGATGTGAATAAAGTTGTAAAGTACTATTTCTAAAATCATCATTTTTAAATATTACTTCAATATAATTTATATGAAATAAATATAAAATATATTTTTTAGACTTTGTACTATACTTATGTATTCGGGATTAGGCATTTTTCTTGCAAAGTCATTGGTTTTGGTGTATAATTTGACAGTTGAAAGAAGTTGAGTTTCTATGGATAAAATTATAAATATAGCAGTTGTTGCCCACGTTGATGCAGGGAAAAGTACTTTAGTGGACGCATTACTAGCACAAAATGGTGTATTTAATGAACATGAGGAAAAAGTTGAATGCGTGATGGATAGTAATGATTTGGAAAGAGAACGCGGTATTACGATTTATTCTAAAAACTGTGCAATTCGTTATAAAGATGTAAAGATTAATATCGTTGACACTCCAGGACATGCTGATTTTTCTAGTGAGGTAGAGCGTGTTATTAAAACAGTAGACACCGTTGTACTTTTGGTTGATTCTGCAGAAGGACCAATGCCTCAAACTCGTTTTGTTTTAAAAAAAGCTTTAGAACAAAATTTGAGACCAATTCTATTTATTAATAAAATAGATAAAAAAGATGCTAGACCATTGGAAGTTGTAGATATGACATTTAATTTGTTTATGGATTTAAATGCTACCGATGAGCAACTTGATTTTCCTATTATTTATGGTGTAGCAAGAGATGGAATTGCTAAAAAAAGTTTAGATAGTGAGTCTAATTCTATTGCACCACTTTTGGATACCATTCTTGAAATGGTTAGCCCATTTGAGGGTAATGAAAGCGATCCTTTACAGTTACAAATATCTAATCTTGGTTATGATGAATATATTGGGCGTTTAGGTATTGGTAGAGTTACAAAAGGTTCTATTAAAGTAGGGCAAACGGTAGCTTTATCAAAAAATGATGGTCGTATAGAGTCTTTTAAAATCACAAAATTGTTTGTAAATGAAGGTTTGAATAAAGTAGAAAAGACGGTAGCATATTATGGAGATATTGTTACGATCGCTGGATGTAATGATATATCAATTGGAGATACTATTTGTGATAAAGACCATATCGATCCACTACCTTCTATTGAAATTGAACGTCCTACCTTGTCAATGAACTTCTTAGTTAATAACTCACCTTTTGTTGGAAGAAGTGGTAAGTTCTTAACGACACGCCATATCAAAGAAAGATTGGAACGTGAGTTACAAACAAATGTTGGTTTAGTTGTGGAAACACTAGACAATGCAGATGGTTATAAAGTTAGTGGGCGTGGGGAATTACATTTATCCATTTTACTTGAAAACATGCGTCGTGAAGGTTATGAACTATCAGTTTCTAAACCTCAAGTTTTAATAGAAGAACGTGATGGAAAAAAATTTGAGCCTTTTGAACGTGTTATTATTAATTGCCCTGAAGAATACTCTGGTACAGTGATAAGTGATTTACAAGAAAGAAAAGGTCAACTTTTAGTTGTATCAAGTGAAAATAATCAGGCACATTTAGAATTTTCAGCTCCTACTCGTGGTCTTATCGGATATCGTAGTGCTTTTATTACAAACACACGTGGAGAGGGTATTATGGTTCGTAGTTTTGAAGAATATAAACCTTATGTAGGTGAAATCATTCGTCGTAAAAATGGTGTTTTGGTTTCTATGGAAAATGGAAAAGCATTAGGATACTCATTATGGAATTTACAAGACCGTGGTACTTTGATTATAGAACCAGCAACAGAGGTATATGTTGGTATGATTGTTGGTATTCATAATCGTGATAATGACCTTGATGTTAATCCATGTAAAAATAAGAATTTAACGAATACACGTAGTAGTGGTGCAGATGAGGCGATTAATTTAGTGACTCCTAAAAAGTTTACTTTAGAAGAAGCGCTAGAGTTTATCGAAGATGATGAATATGTAGAAGTAACCCCTACAGATATTCGTTTAAGAAAACAATATTTAGATCCTAAAGAGAGATATCGTAATAAAAAAGTGGCTTAGTGATAAGTCATTTTTTTCTGCTTTGTGTTATAATCTTAATAAGAATTACCTTGGAGGTGGGAAGATGAGAACTTATTTTTAAAAGTCAGGTATAAACTTTGATTATGCCATTATAGGAGGCATAAATGTTTGAAGTTAAAAATTTAACTATTGTATATGATGATAAAACAATCATCGAAGACTTGTCTTTCACTTTAAATCAAAATGATAAACTTGTAATTATAGGAGAAGAAGGCAACGGAAAATCGACTTTGCTTAAGGCTTTACTTGGAATTTGTGACTACGCTAGAGTTTCTGGTAGTGTTCAGTCTCATGGATTTACGATTGGATATTTAAAACAGAGTAGAGAAAAAGAAGATTTAGAACAAAGTGTATTTTCTTATTTGTTTGAAACAAAAGAGAAGTATTATGAAAAAAGTAGTGTGTTTT
This sequence comes from uncultured Bacilli bacterium, assembly GCA_949280095.1. GTDB lineage: Bacteria > Bacillota_I > Bacilli_A > RF39 > UBA660 > MGBC108787. The sequence continues at coordinate 7,464 of CASDHD010000036.1, read as the reverse complement.
ATAGACATTTAAATACATTAAAAATTTCAGAAGAAATTCTAAAACAACCATTTTTTACTTTATCGGGTGGTGAAAAAGTAAAAGTTGAACTGTTGAAGATTCTTCTTGAAGATGTTGCTATTTTCTTTTTCGATGAACCAACCAATGATTTAGATATAGAAACTTTAGAATGGTTGGAAAACTTTATTCTTTCTACAGAAAGACCCATCCTTTATATTTCTCATGATGAGACATTGCTTTCACATACAGCAACTCGAATTTTGCATTTAGAACAAGTTAAACATAAGAAAGAATGCAAATATACTTTATTGAACGTAGATTATGATACATATATAGAAATGCGTTTGAAGAGTCTAGCCAAACAAATACAAGTAGCTCAAAGTGAGAAACGTGAATTTAAGAAAAGCCAAGAAAAATTAACTAGAATTATGCAAAAAGTAGAATACGAACAAGAAACAATTTCTAGGAAAAATCCTCATGGGGCTCAAGTTTTAAAGAAAAAGATGCATTCTTTAAAAGCTCAAGAAAAAAAGTTGCATGAAAAAAAGGTCACAGAACTTCCAGATGTAGAAGAAAATATTCATTTAGTTTTTGAATCTGTTTTTGTGCCAAAAACGAAAAGTATTTTAAAACTAAATTTGCCTACTTTAAATGTAGGTGAAAAAGTACTTGTTCGAAATATTTGTTTGGATGTAGTGGGAAATAAGCATGTGTGTATTGTTGGGAAAAATGGGATAGGAAAAACAACTTTGCTTTGTAAAATTTATGATATTTTAAAAAAACGTGAGGATATTCGAGTTGGTTATATGCCCCAAGATTATTCTCTTGTATTTAAAAATTTTAAAATGGTTTTGGATTTTTTGATGGAAGCAGAAAGTGATAAAACTAAATTGCGTATGTTTTTAGGCAATTTAAATTTTACTCGAGAAGAGATGGAAGGAAGACTAGATGTTTTAAGTCATGGTTCACAAGCGAAACTCATTTTATTAAAGTTTGTTCTTTCAAAGTGTAATGTATTGTTACTTGATGAACCAACAAGAAATGTAAGTCCTTTATCTAATCCTGTTATTCGTAAATCTTTACGTGAGTTTAAAGGGTGTATTATAAGTGTTTCTCATGATCGAAAGTTTATAGAAGAAGTGAATGATATTCTTTATGTTTTAACATATGATGGTTTAAAAAGAGAAAAGTAAATTGTGTTTATCATTTACTTTTCTTATGCTATAATTTGGATTAAGTTTTGGAATTTATTACCAGGAAAAATAAATTGTGTATTTAGGAGTCTTATCCTATAATATGGGTGTGATTTTATGAAGTGGATTTTATTGTGTTATGTACTCGTGATTTTGGCTAGCTATAGTATTGGGTACTATGTAAAGAAAAAGAAGGAAAAGGATATTAAAAAAATATTTTTAACTGTTGTTAGTTTTCTTAATATTGTATTTTTGGGGGGAATTACTTTTTGTTATTGGTCAGATTATAAAAGTAATAGTTCTATTCTTGAGGAAAATCAATTTTTAAAACTTGAAAAAGAAGCATTAGAAGAAAAAACTGAAAAGATTCAAATGAGTATTAATCAGTTTGAAGACAGTATTCTAAATTTAGAAAATCAACTTGTAGAATTAGAGAAAAATAAAAGTAGTGTGAAAAAGGAAATTACCACTTTGAAAAAAGAATATAAACGATTGGCTGCTAAATTGCAAAATACGCCTTTATTTCAAATTGCTAATTTTCCGACGTTTGATCAAAAAAACCATTATCCAAATGGTTGTGAATCGATTGCTCTTTATTTACTTCTTACTTATCATGGCGTTCATGTAACGCCAGATCAAATAGTTGCGGCGCTAAAGAAGGGTGAAGCAGTACATACAGAAAACGGAATTAAATATGGAGGAAATCCTGAAATTGAATTTGTTGGGGACCCGACAAGTGAATCTGGATATGGTGTTTTCGAAAATCCAATTATTGATGTTGCTAATAAGTTTAAGTCAGGAATAATTAAAGCGACTGGGAAGACTTTAGATGAAATCTTAGAAATTGTAAAAAGTGGTAAACCAGTGCAAGTTTGGGCCTCTTCTTATCAAAGAACCCCTACAAAGTGTAATACTTGGACACATAAGGCTAGTGGTAAAACAATTACTTGGTATTGTAATTTTCATAGTTTAGTACTTATTGGTGCTACTACTAGTAAAGTTATTGTATCTGATTCTTTAACTGGAACGATTGTGAACTATGATAAGAAAAAATTTGAATATGCGTATGATTTTTATGGAAGAAGGGCGATTTACTATGAATAAAAAATATCTAGTAATTGGGGCTTTGCAATTCTTTTTTCTTGTTTTTGCTTTTTTAATATTTCATTTTGATTATCAATTTTGGAGCAAACTTGAAAAAATGATGGATGAAAATCGTTCTTTAAAGGAGGAACTTGTTTCTCTTGAACAAAATTTTTTAGAACAGATCGAAGAAGATGAAGGTAAAAATGTATGTTTTCTTTATCACTTAAATACAGATGGTTCTTATATCATTCCAAGTATTGAAAATTTGAAAGAAGAACAAGCAAAAAAGATAGAAGAGATTCAAGTCCTTGAAAGTGAAATCAAAACATATGAAGAAGAAAAAGAAAAGTGGAATACAGAAATAGCTGAATTGGAGAAATAAAGTTATCTATACAAGATGTTTTTTCTAATTCAAAAATGCAAAAAATATAATTTGCATTTTTTTTGTCCTTTTTGTATACTAAACATAAATAAAAAAGGAAGTGGAAAAAATGGAAAGAACATTTACAGAACAAGAACTAGTGAGAAGAGAGAAACTTAAGAATATTAAACATCCTTATCCTGAGAAATATGAAACAACTTATTCTATTAAAGAAGCAAGTATTTTAGAAGATGGAGTAACAGGTGTGCGGGTTGCTGGTCGTATTATTTTAATGCGTAAGATGGGAAAAATGTCCTTTTTGACAATTGGTGATATTGAAGGAAAAATTCAAATTTCTATTAAAATTGATATGGTTGGAGAAGAAAAGTATGCTGAGTTTAAGGAAAACTTTGATTTAGGAGATTTTATTGGGGTAGAAGGGGAAGTATTTACTACTCATACTGGTGAAAAAACAATTCGAGCAAGTGTTTTTACTTTCTTAGGCAAAGCTTTAAAACCTCTTCCAGAGAAGTTCCATGGACTTGAAGATCAAGAAACCATTTATCGTAATCGTTATGTAGACTTAATTACAAATGAAGAGTCTAAGGAGAAATTTTTATTACGTAGTCGTCTTATTTGGGAAATTAGGGATTTTTTAAATCGTTTAGGATATATTGAAATAGAAACTCCTATTCTAAATAATAAAGCAAGTGGTGCAACAGCCAAACCTTTTATTACACATCATAATGCTTTGGATATTGATTTATATTTAAGAATTGCTCCAGAAACTTATTTGAAAAGAGCTGTAGTAGGGGGATTTACAAAAGTATTTGAGATTGCTAGGTGTTTTCGTAATGAAGGAATGGATGCAACACACTTACAAGATTTTACCATGATAGAAGGATATGGTGCTTACTTGAATTATGAAGACAATATGAAGCTTTTACGTGAAATGCTCCAAACGATTGTTAAAAACTTATTTGGTACTTTAGAAATTCAAATTGGGGATAAAATGATAGATATGAGTGGCGAATGGGAAGTTGCAACGTTTAGAGATTTAATTTTAAAATACTCTAATATTGATATTGATGTATATAATACAAAAGAAAGTTTGTTAGAAAAAATACGTAATGAAAAAATCGAAATTGATAGCGATGTTCCACTAGAAAATTTAGGTTATGGAAATTTAGTTGATCAGCTTTATAAGAAGGTTGCAAGGCCAAATATTGTAGGACCTTTATATATGATTAGTCATCCAATTAGTTTGTCACCTCTTGCTCGTGCTAACGATGAAAATCCAAATATTACGGATCGTTTTCAACTTATTATTAATGGCGCGGAAATTATTAATGCTTATTCAGAACTTGTTGATCCTCAGGAACAAGAAAGACGATTGTTACATCAAGCTGAGTTAAAAGCACAAGGTGATGAAGAAGCTATGCCAATGGATTATGATTATATTGAAGCGATGGAATATGGAATGCCTCCGATTAGTGGATGGGGTATGGGAATTGATCGTTTAATGCAATTGCTTACTAATTCTGATAATATTAAAGACTGTATTTTGTTTCCTCTTATGAAGCCAAAAGATTAATTATACATAGAATTTATATATAGGGCTGAATATAATAGGTGATTAAAATTTCATTTAAATTTCACGAAAAAAGACATAATAGTCTTTTTTTTACGTTATTTTGTGCTATAATTTTTATTAGGAGGTAGAAGATTTTGAAAAAAATAAAAAGTATGTTTGAAAAACATGACCTAATAAAGATTGTTTTATTAGCAATTTTGGTAACTATCGTGCTTACATGGATTATTCCATCTGGGTCTATGTCTGGTGGGTCCTTTATTGATGCTGGGCTATCTAGACAAGGACTTGTAGATATTGTGTTATCTGGAGTATATAGTGCTAACTTCTTTATTCAACAAATTATGTTTATTCTATTTGTTGGTATATTCTATGGTGTTATTACTCATATATCTGGGTATAAAGCATTGGTTAGTAAAATTGCAACAAAATTAAAAGGAAAGGAAAAAGTTTTTGTTATTGTTTCTTCTTTAGTAATTACATTACTTACAAGTTTTTTAACACAAACATATGCAATTCTCATTTTTATTCCATTTATTATTAACATCGCTAGTAAAATGAATATTGATAAGATGACAGCATTCTTGTGTACATTTGGTTCTATGCTTGTAGGTATTTTGGGTGCAACTTATGGTAGTGAAGGCTTTGTTTATTTTATTAATTATTTAAACTATTATCAAACTATTACCGTAACAGAAGAAATTGCTATTCGTTTTGGAATTCTTGCTCTTGCATTTATCTTATTTAATTTCTTTACAATAAGACATATGAAAAAGAGTCTTGCATCTAAGAGTAATGAAGAAAAAGTGGAAGATTTATTTGTTGTAGAAGAAGATAAAAACAAAAAGACAAAAGTTTGGCCAATGGCACTTTTCCTAATTTTAATTGCTGTATTTGCTATTTTAGGATATGTAAATTGGGAAGCTAATTTCAAAATTGAAGTTTTCTCAAAATTCCATACTTGGTTATATGAGTTGTCTGTTGGAGATTATACAATTCTTGCTTATATTTTAGGAAATAATGGAACAGCTTTAGGAGAATGGGATTTATATACAATTACTGTAGTAATGGCTATTTGTTTATTACTTACTATCATAATTTACAGAGTTAAATTTGATGAAGTACTTGACAATGCTATTGAAGGATTAAAGAAAGTTATTAAACCTCTTTTGGTACTTCTACTTATTTATATTGTATTTGTTTTTGTATATTGGTCTCCATTTACAATTGCTATTTGTAATTGGATTACAAGTTTTGCAGATGGATTTAATCCGTTCTTAGCAAGCATCTCTGCTGCAGTTTCTGGAATTTTCCATATTGATTTTGGATTTGCAGGTTATGCACTTGGAGATATTTTTGTATCAACTTATGGAGCAAGTTTTAATTTAGGAATGCTTGTTTATGTTACTATTCATGGACTAGTAGGCTTTGTTGCTCCAACAAGTGCTATTCTATTATTAGGTCTTTCTTACTTAGAAATTCCTTATAAAAAATGGGTGAAATATATTTGGAAATTTGCTCTAATTATGTTAGCGTTATTACTTGTTATCTTCGCTTTTCTAACATATATTTAGAAATGAAGTCATCTTTAAAAGATGGCTTTTTATATGTTTTTTTTTGGTTTATTCCATTACTCTTTCTTTTTTTATTTTCATATATTAAATATGAGTTGATGTTTATGAAATTTTTGAGGGAATATATTCGTATGCTTAAAGTTAAAGACCCGGCTTTAAAAAGCGGTTGGGAAGTATTTTTATATCCTAGTTTTATTGTCCAAATCTATTATAGAATTGCTCATTTTTTATATCTCCATAAGCATTATTTTTGGGCTCGATATTTTTCGGAAAAGGGAAAACGAAAGACTGGAATTGAAATTCATCCAGGAGCAACAATAGGAAAAAATTTATTTATTGATCATGGATCTTGTGTTGTGATTGGAGAAACTGCTATTATTGGGGATAACGTTGTTATGCATCATGGTGTTACTTTAGGTGGAGTTGTTGATACAAAATCAAAACGTCATCCAACTATTGAAGATAATGTGATGATTGGTGCACATGCTCAAATTTTAGGAAATATAGTGGTTCATAAAAATGCTAAGATTGGAGCAGGATCTATAGTTTTGGACAATGTAGATGAAAATGCAACGATAGTTGGTGTATATAAGAAACGTCAAAAATAATTGCACTTTATAAAAAAAGAGATTACAATAAACTTAATAATAGTTTTATGAGGTTAGTATGAAGAATAAAAAAGTAATAAAATCTATTAAGATTAAAAAAAGAACAGTTTTTCTTAGTATTCTATTTGTTTTTGTTTTGTTTTATGGTATTATTCGAAGTAAAAATTATGAAATAGAATACACTTTAAATGATATACGTGTTGTAGAAAAATATAATAAAAAGGAGCATATTTACGAATTTTCACTTTTTAAGGGAGAGACGGAATTCTATTTTGCGTTTCCTCATGGGTATGTTCATAAAAAGAAATTACTAAATTCTATAGACATAAAAGAAAAAGAAGATATTTTGTGTTTATTACCCGAAAGTGAACAATTAAGTGTTTATCCACAATGTTTACAAAACGATACTTTTATTAGTTATCATTTGGTAGAAGACAAAAATATTATAGATGATACCTATCAAAAAGAAATAATGTATGAAGAGAAAACTTTTAATAATATAAATATCTATGCTCTAAATGATAAGAAGTATTATATTTGGAACTATGAAGGATTTTATGTTATCTCTAACAAGGAAGAAAAAGAGATAAAGCTGTTTAAAGAAGATATTTATAATATTCCTTTGACAATAAAGGTAGGTTCCTATTTATTAATGGCAGATTATGATGAGAAGTATGCTTTTCAAAAGTTTTATGTCATCAATACTAAAAATGATAAAGTACGTGAACTTAATTTAGAAAAAGAAATTGCTTTTAATTCTTACTTTTTAGGGACAACTGATAAAAAAGCTTATTTGGTAGATAAAAAAAATAAAAATGAATATGAAATTTATCCTAAAAGGCTTTTAAGTGAAAGTATTGTTAATAATAATCAAGGTAGAATTTTAAATAATGATAAGTGGGAGCCAATTAGTTTAAATGATTTAGTGAATAAAGAAAATAGTTTTACCTATAAAAAATTAACTCAGTATTTATTAGAAGAAAATGTTTTATATAAAATGCAAGGAGATGTAAAAACAAAGTTATCCAATAAAACTGTAAAAGAAATTGTT
>CASDHD010000035.1 GCA_949280095.1 uncultured Bacilli bacterium | reverse complement strand
TCTTGTCACCCCAACTTTATAAAAAAGTGTAACCTTTATTTTTGGAAATTGCCTAAAAGTCCAACTAGATATTTTACTAATATTAAAATCACTAAATAGCAAAGAAAAGCAAGTTACTAACATTTCTCCAACTCTTTCAAATAGTAATAAAACTTTATTCTCATTTTTTACATATTTATCATAATCTTTAGGTCTATTTTTGCTCCATACAATATTAGGTACTATTAACATCAACAAAAAAATTAGACCTATATAGGAAAATCCCAAATGCACATTCATTTTTTAACTCGCTTTCCATTTTTCATAATTATTCATCACTCTCTTCATTATCAAGAGTTAATAAGTTTTTAATATCTTTTTCGGTTAATTTAGAAAGAATATTTTCATCTCTTCCCTCTCCCTCAATTAAAGTATCACTTAATATCTTCTTTTTATTTTGTAATTCCAAAATACGTTCCTCTATAGTCCCTTTACAAATTAACTTGATAACCTCAACAGTATTTTTTTGACCAATACGATGAGCTCTATCCGTAGCTTGATTTTCTACTTGTGGATTCCACCATAAATCTAAGTGGATAACTACATCTGCACTTGTAAGATTTAATCCAGTCCCACCAGCTTTCAATGTAATTAAAAATACATTCGTATCATCTTGATTAAACTTATCCACAAGCTCCATTCTTTTTTTAGAAGAAACTGTACCATCAATTACGTAGGTTGAAATATTATTATTTGCAAATTCTTGGTTTACAATATCAAGTGCTGTTTTAAAACTTGTAAACAATAAAATTTTATGTCCATTTTCGATAATTCCTTTTACGATTGTGACTAAATTTTCAATTTTAGCGCTACCACCCTCATAGTTTTCATAAAGAATTTTTGGATCAATACACAACTGACGCAATTTGGTAAGAAGTTGTAAGATTTTAAAATTACCTTTTTTAAATCCCTCAGTAGCTAAAATCTCATCCATTTCTTTTTTCGTTTTCTCAAGTTGAGCAACATAAAGTTTCTTTTGTTCTTTATTTAAATCAATACTTATATTGTTTTCTATTTTAGGAGGTAATTCCTTCACCACATCTTTTTTGCGTCTCCTAAGAATAAAAGGTCTAATTTGTTCATTCAAAGTATCTAACATTTTTAATTGTTCACTCTCAATATCTTTTATATTATACTTAGACTGAAAACTTAAAAAATTTGCTAAATACCCTGGCATAATAAAATCAAAAATACTCCATAACTCCATTACAGAATTTTCAAGTGGCGTACCTGTTAAAGCTAATTTAGTATTTGCATGCAATTCTTTTACCACTTTTGTCATTTGAGCACTCGCATTCTTTATCGTTTGTGCTTCATCAATTGCAACAAGTTCGAAATTCATTTCCATATACTTTTCTTTGTCTTGGCGAACTAAACCATACGTTGTAATCAGTACTTGCGTATCCTCTACATTTTCTAACTCTTGCTTACGGATTGTTTTATTCTCCGCAAACACTTTATACTTTATCTCACTACCAAACTTATCAAATTCTTTTTTCCAATTGTAAATTAAAGACGTAGGAGCAACAATTAAAATTTTAGCATCCTTCTTTTCTTTTAAAATTTCCTTAATTAAATAAATAAGTTGAATTGACTTCCCAAGACCCATTTCATCTGCTAAAATTCCACCAAAACCGCACTTATAAATATTATAAAGCCACTTTACTCCTACCTCTTGATAATCCCTCAAAATTTTTTTATCCTTTGCAGTTAAAGTTATTGGCATATCTTTATAAGAATTAAACTGTGTAATAAGCTCATCAAATAAATTATTTGTGCTAATAATATGATATTTTTCCTTTTTCAAACTATCCAAATAAATCGCACGATATTTTGGTATAATCCCACTTCCATTTTTAATATCCTTATTCGAAAGATTCATATCTTCTACTAAATTTTCAAACTGTTGTAAATCTTCATTGCTATTTAAGTCTAGCAAATCGCCACTTTTCAAACGATAATATCGCTTTTTGTTTTTCATCGTCTCTAAAACATTTACAATTTCGTCATTAGGAATACTACCTAAATCAAATTGATAAGACATAATGTTATCAGAACCAATACTAAAACTAGAACGTACGTTATTTTCCTTAATGATTTTTGTTTCTTTCATTTTATCGGATGTAAATACTTCATAATCTTTTGATAATTCAAGTAAAGACTCTTCTAAAAATAAACCAATTGTATCCAAATCTTCCATATAAATTTTTTGGTTATCAATCACAAATCCATACCCAAGTAAATTTCCAAGTACCTTCTGTTCTTCCTCTGTATCGCGAATGATATTTGTATTCTCTACAAAATAGTCTATTTCTGTTTCTTGGTATACAAACTTTAATGTACACAAAATCATATTGTATTTAAAATCAAGATAGATTTTCACACCTGGTTTTACTCCTAAAATGATTGTATCTTCTACCGTTTTATCAAGAAGAACATTATTTTTTAATATAGGCAAAATTCCTTCCTTAAATGTTGTTAAATCATCCTCTTGGAATTCCAAATCATGCAATTGATTCTCTTGCATTAAAGAAAGAATTTTACTTGTTTTATTAGGTAGAACATAAAGCGTATTTTCTTTTACAACATACTTACAGTTTTCTGTTAAAAAATCTACATCTTGCTCAAACATCGCCAGTTTATAATATTTCTCTCCTTTTTCTAAAGAAAGTTTCAAAGGATTATCTTCTACAATATTCGTAATCTTTCCATACCCTTTAATCGTAAATGTTTTATTTTTTAATAGTTCTAAAAAAGTTGGAAAAGTATCCATAGATATATTTAAATTTCGATAACTATAATAGTTGTTATGATGTAAAATTCTTAAAAGAAAAGATAAAATCGCTTCATCAATTTTAGAAAAAAAATGCTCATTAGGTTTATAAGTAAAACTTTTACCAAAACAAAATTCTTCTTCCTCTTCATAAGCATCTAAAAAGTTATTTAGTTTGCTATTTAAATTATAAAGTTTGTTTTCTCCTATTTTAAAAACTAAACCTACAGATGATTCGTAATAACTCTCTTGAAATTCAAGTTCTACCTCTAATTGTAATTGTTTTTTTAAATGCACTTCATTCTTTATGGGTTTATAAAATTCATTTAAAATTTGCTTTGAAATATAAAGTTTCTTTTCCTCTGGATCCATAGGAAAAACCACATCTCGAAAATGTATCATACACGCCGCAATATGTTTACAAGTTCCCCACGATTGAAATTGCATACATGTACATTCGGAAGCAACAATTTCACGGTTTTGAGTACTTATCTCTACTTCATAATTATTTTCATAATAGTGCTCACTAGGCACCAAAAAATAATGAGTATCTACTCCATCCACTTCATTTGTATATCGATATCTTATATAACCGCTATAATAATGAATTCCTTTATTAAAAGAATCAGTCCCGACATAATCTCTTATTTTCTTTAATTCTACATCCATAAAAAATACCACCACTATTATTACAATATTAAAATGATATAAATAATTTATTGTCTTTAATCACTAAAAACAAAGTTACTTATAAATATTACTACAATACTTTATCATAATTATAAAAATATTAAAACCTCGAAATATAAAAATTTCGAAGTTTCTATCATTCTGGTAAATCTAAAAACAAATCATTTTGTTTTTAGTAGTTGCTTTATTTTAATTATAAAATTGAAATGCCGCTCCCCTCAGCAGAAACTAATAGTATTAAGTCCACTATCCTTTAAAGGCGAGGTTGTGTCTATAACTTTATTTTTGCAAATTATAAAAAGGATTTAAAGATTTGTAATATTCTCTAGGCGCATTATTAATTTTATATAATTCTCCTTTATTAGCTTGTTTTATTATTGAATGAGCCGGCTCAATATGAGCATCTAAATTATCCGCAAAGTTAATAATGATAACCTCCAACATCTTTGGCATTACTAATGCTCCCCATTCACTATACTCATTCATATGGCTCCCAATTGTATGTATTACTTGGTGCTTAAACTGTTCATCAATATTATAATTATTTAAATATTTTTCAATGATATAAGCACCTTCGTAGGAATGGCCTAATAAAGCAGCACTATTCCCCTTATGTTTGGTATTATCTCCATTGTCTATAAAATCATTCAATTCATTTGTTTTACCGATATCATGTAATAATCCTCCAAATATAACTAGATCTAAATCAATTTCTAAGTCTGGATATAAATTACAAATTGTAATAGCATTTCTTGTTACGCAATATATATGATACAGCAATCCGCCTTTAAAAAAATGATGACTGCCAGTAGTTGCAGGTTTATTAATTAATTTTTCCTTAAAATCTTTGTAAATGATTTGACAACAATCTTTTAAAACTGGATTTTTAATTTGTTCCATAAATTCTACACATTTATCATAATATAATTCTATATTATTATCTTTCATTTGTTCTCTCCAATCTCATGTATATTGACATAGTCAATGTACATGTGTAGTTTTAAATTAACAAAATTCAATTTAAAACTATAAAAATTATATCATAATTTTAAACATAGTAAAGATCGAAACATAAAAGTTCAAGTTATCATTTAGACTCAGTGGACCTGACGGTGTCAAAAACAAACTTTTTTGTCTTTAGAGGTGGCTTTGCTTCAATAATAAAACTTTAACATTAATTTTTTTCTTCGTAAGAAACATTTTCTAAATCGGCAAAATCAAAAATAAGATATTTACTATTAGAATATGCAGTTATTAATGGAAGTTTTTTTTCTTGTTCAGTCAAATCTTTAAAAATATGTCCTTGAACATTTCCAGGTTCTCTAACACTAATAAATGATAAACATTTATTACATTTTATAACATTATAATATTGGATTTTATGATTGAATTTTACTTTCAAAATGCAAGGAATATCAAAATCACATTTGTGTTTGATATTCTTTTTTTTATCTTTATACTCAGTTTCTTTTTTTATAAATTTTCTTAATCCTAAATGGCCTCTTCCCATTAAAATCACTCTCATTTATATAAAAATCCGACTATATCGAATAAAAAATCAAATTGGTGGAGCAGAGGAGATTCGAACTCCTGTCCAATTTACCCTATGATAGAATTTCTACAAGTTTAGCTAGATTTAAAATTCATTACTTGACTGGCTATAGCGCACCATTTCGAGTAACTAGTTTAAGTAAAAATTCATTCTAGAACCTTAAACAATTCAAGAATATATCTTATATCTATGAACCCCTATCTTACCCTATAAGAAAAAGTAAGTAGAAGTAATCCCAAACCTTTAATTAGGCAAAAACAGGATTGAAGCCACCAAAGGCTTTTTCAGTTTTGTTATTTATTATTTTGTTGCATTTAGGGTATGCCTACCACTTGCCATCCTAACTAGTAATAATTGTCGAAAGCCATATTCTGCCCCGTATCGTTATACTAACATAAAATCGAAAAAATAGCCATAGAATTCTCTTAATAATCATAAAATTATATGACATCTTTTATAATTTCGTGTATAATAGAAAATCAAAAAGAAGGGATATAACATGAACGAAGAAAAACAAGGAAGCAAAAATAACAATATAAAAAAGAAAACAACAAAAAAAGTACAGCCTAAAAAGACAACCTCATCTAATAAAACAAAAAGTACTGCTAAAAGCAGTAATAAAAGTACAACAGCAAAAAAACAAACGGCCTCAAAAAAGAGTACAACTGCTAAACCTAAAGCAACAACAAAAGCAGTAAAAAGCGAAAATACTGTAACAAAAACAAAGAAACCTGTTACAAAATCGACAGCAACAAAAAAGGGAAACATTACTAAATCAAATTCAACTGCATCGAAAAAGAAAAAAATAGAAAAAGAAAAAAACACTCCTGAGACAACAAGAAAAAAAATAGTGGATACAAAGATACAACAAGAGACAATTAAACCAAAAGAAGAGAAGAAAAAGAAAATTACACCAAAAATAAATCTTTTAGCAAAAATAAAAGAAAAAAAACTCTTACAAATATCACCAATTTTTAAGGAAATCAACTATAAACAAATTTTCTTTAAATTATTCTTATTATTACTTGTTATGATGCTACTTATTTTTTCAATATCTAGAATGAAAAAACAGCACGAAAAACAAAACGCTATTATCAATACTAATCTAACTACAATTTTAAATGCCACATTAAACTATTATCAAAACAATCCATTACCTGCCAACATTGGAGATTCTTCTTCCTTTCTACTAGAAGAAATGAAAAACTTAAAATTAATCACAGACATAAAAGATGAAAAAGAAAAGTATTGTGATTATCTAGATAGTTATATCATTCTAACAAAAATAAAAAACGAAGAATACCGTTTAAAAATATATCTAAAATGTCCTTCTAAAGTAAAAACAAGCGAAGAAAAAATTATATGTAAAGATGGAAATTGTAGCATTAAAAAATAGGAAAAATCTAAAATTCCTATTTTTTTACTCCATATCTAATAACTCTGGACTCTCTACATTCTCTTGCTCTAATGGCAATGGATTTTCTGTCTGAACAGGCATCACGATAACGTCCTTATCAAGTTCTTCAACTCCCATATCCATGTTAAGACCAGTAGCATTTTCTAAAGAAGTCGAATTATCCTCGTTTTCTTCTAGCATTTGATCTTCCAAATTACTAGACTGCCCTGCCCTTTCACTCGTATCCACCAAATATCCAATCAAAGCAAATATCAAAATAAGAGCGATAATAATAAACCAAAGATAATTATTTGCTAAAAAATCAATCACTGTTTGCACCCTTTTTCCTCCTTACCTAATATGTATGCTATTTCTTTCAGATTATGAAATAGACAAAACACCACCAATGGGTTGAATTTGAATATACGTATTTCCATCATTAACAACTAGCTCTGTTCCATCATTTAAAGTATAAACCGTTTTAGAACTACGACTTGGCTTAGACCATTTTATCGGAACCGCATAACCATTACTAATATAATAACCCGTTCCAGAACCAATATTATTAATATCTTGTCTTCCCTTCACATCTCCACTAATTGTAGAATTCTGCACTTGATATGTAATAATATTCTTCGCCGTATATTGCTCTTTTGTCACATAATCTGTATGAGCCTTTCCAGTAACACTTCTCTTATAATTTCCATTCTCGCTATCATACACATAAGAAGATGTAACACTACCTGAATATTTAATACTTACACTTGTTGCAGGGACAGCTCCTTCCATAACACTTAAATCTAGTTCTTCTACACTATAATGTAGAAGCGGATTTTCTTCTGTTGTACTTCGATAACCGAGCTGAGAGATACCTTCACGAATTTTATACATACTTGTAAAAGCACGATGTTCTGTTGCAACACTCAACGTATTATCCTTCCAAAAATACTTATTTCCATAAATTAAACCGTTAATGTTATTAATTTTATACTTTGAAATATCACGCATTGCATAATCACTATACCCCCAATGAACATATATTGCATCATTTTCCATCGCGTAATCTAAAAAATAATGTCTAGAACTACGAATACTTCCAATTCTAGAAGTTTCTGTATCTTTATAAACAGCCATCAATCTTGTAAGACCGCCTTCAACAATAATTTCATAAACCATATAGGCATCCTGTAATCCAGACATAACCCCTCTTGCAACACTAATATTATTAATCATCACAGCAATTGGTCTAGAATGACTATTCAAATCTAATATTTTTAACTTGGGAACATCTTCTATAATAGGTTCGTTTTCTTCATTCCCTTCCAACTTTATAGATTTATAAAAATTTGGGAATGTCATAAGAAACCCTACTACTAATACAACTCCAATAAATATCCCCAGAATAATTTTTTGATTCTTCTTCAATTTAAGAAGCCTTTTCATATTCATTGTACCACCCTATGAAAATTATAACACAAAGAAACTTAGAATAACATTAAATATAATTCCTTCTTTCTCTTTGCTCTTCTTTTTTCTTTAATACTTCTCTTTTATCATACATTTTTTTACCCTTAGCAATACCAATTAAAATCTTAGCATGGCCATGTTTAAGATATAACTTTAAAGGGATTAAACTATAACGGTCTTTTTCTCTTATCTCTTTTAATTTCTTAATCTCTTTCTTATGTAAAAGTAACTTTCGTGTACGCAATTCTTCATGATTAAAAATATTACCTTCCTCATACTTAGCAATATACATATTGATGACAAACGCTTCATTATTCTTAATTACTACATAACTATCTTTTAACTGTGCAGAACCTTTTCTGATACTTTTTATTTCTGTTCCAACTAAAGCAATTCCTGCCTCTAACTCACTTTCAATAAAATAATCAAAATAGGACTTTTTATTTTTGATTTCCATCTGTACTATCTTCCTTCACAATTTCAAAATCAATCATAGCAGTCTGCTTAGATGCTGAAACCACCTTAACACATAACCTATCACCCACACGATATTGTTTCTTTGTATTGTTCCCAATTAAGGCTAACTTTTCAGGAACATAAGTAAAGAAATCACCTTTTAAAGTGCTTACATGAACTAAACCTTCCACTAAATTTGGTAATTCTACAAAAAATCCAAAATTCGTAACCGTTGATATCATACCATCGTAAACCTCACCAATATGGCTTTCCATATATTCAGCCATTTTCATATCCATTACATCACGTTCAGCATTCACACTGCCCACTTCTTTTTCACTAGAATGTTCTGCAATTTCTACAAGGGCGTTATCATAGTAACTGATTGTAGACATTGACAAATCATTTTCTACTAGATATTTCTTAAGTAAACGATGTACAGTTAAGTCGGGAAATCTTCTGATTGGACTAGTAAAATGGGTATAAGCTTTACTACCTAAACCAAAATGTCCAATATTTTCTTTGCTATATTCAGCTTTTTTCATACTACGCAAAAGCATACTAGACAGAATACTAAATTCAGGCTTTCCAGAAAGTTCATAGAGTAATTTTTGCATTGTAACAGGAGTTAAATCCGTTACTCTTGTTTGAAGTTCATATCCAAGAAGTTTTACTAAATTCACAAAATCATCTATTTTTTCACTATTAGGTGTTCCATGTACACGATAGATAAATGGTAAATCCATATTATAAATATGACTAGCTACCGTTTCATTCGCAGCAATCATAAAATCTTCAATCAAAACTTCGCCATCTTCTCTTTCCCTTTTAATAATATCAATAGCACGACCACTCTCATCTTGTATGACTTCAGCTTCATCAATGTTAAAATCGATATAACCACGTGACTCTTTTTCTTTTCTTAAAATATGAGCAAGTTCATTCATTTTCTTTAAAGTTAATACAAACTCTTCATATCCTTCAGAAACTTGATCACGCATTAAAATATCATTAACAGCTTCGTAAGTCATTTTCTTACGACTTTTAATATAACTAGGGAAGATATCATACGAAACTATCTTACCACTCGCATTAATCTTCATAACACAACTCATAGTAAGACGAAAAACACCTTCATTTAAAGAACAAATTCCATTTGATAACTTATGTGGTATCATTGGAATAACTGTATCGGCAAGATAACAAGAAGTACCACGCTCATAAGCCGCATCTCCTAAAGCAGTATTTTCTTTAACATAATGAGAAACATCTGCAATATGTACCCCTAACACATAAAGATTATCTTCCATCTCCAAGCTAATAGCATCATCAATATCTTTTGTATGAGCACCATCAATTGTAAAAATCATTTTGTCTGTTAAATCACGACGCCCCTGTAATTCATTATCTCTTACCTCAGTAGGAACACTATCTAATTCTTTTAATACATCTTCATTAAACTCCGTCTCAATCGCATACTTATAAGCAATTGACAAAATATCCACACCTGGATCATCTTTATGACCAAGAATTCGTTTGACACTAGCTAAATATTTTTTCTTCCCAAGTTCTTTATCAAGTCGCACCACAACTTTATGACCTGGTACACAATTTACTAAGCTTTCTTTTTTTAAAACAAGTTCAATATCCTTTTTATCATCATCTAAATCTATAAGCATTTGATTATCTTTAACAATAATCTCTCCAACCATATCATTAATTTCACGTTTTAAAATTTTAAGAACTCGACCTTCTTTTTTTACACCATTACGAATGATTTCTGCTAGTACAACATCATCATGAATTGCTCCATTTAAATTATCACTTGCAATATATAAATCATCTTCTTTTTCTAAAATTACAAAACCATATCCTTTTTTATTCACTGTCAAACGTCCAATCTTAATACTAGGACAATTCTTGACTAAAATATATTTTTCTTTCTT
Source organism: uncultured Bacilli bacterium (assembly GCA_949280095.1). Classification (GTDB taxonomy): domain Bacteria; phylum Bacillota_I; class Bacilli_A; order RF39; family UBA660; genus MGBC108787. The sequence goes on along the minus strand of CASDHD010000035.1, from coordinate 962 downwards.
TGTTTTGTAGATTATAAACTCATTCACCAACTCTTCTAAAGATTCTTCTAAAGCACGATATTCTTCAGCTGTAGTAAATCCAAGCATATCATTGATTTCGATTGGTTCTTTAGCTTCATGTACATTTTTTAAAATACGTAATATTTCTTCTTTCATATTCTCACTATCCATTCATCTGACAAGTTTTCACATTATCAATCCAACTAACATTCACTTTATACTTCTCTTTATTGTTGATAACAAGTTCTCCTGTAGAAGGATCTTTTAAACTATCTGCAATATAGCCCCTCTCCACCAAGTTATCCACACTCACTATACAACCATAATTCTTACAAGAATTTCGCTCCTCAGCCGTAAAGACAGTTTCAACATAAATACAAGCCCCATCTTCAAGTTCTTTTTTAAAACTTGCATACTCCTCATCATGTTGCTTACTTAAAATTCCTGACATATTATTTACAATTACAACACCAATTAAAATCATAATTCCAATTGTAGCAATAAGTTCCATAAGAGTAAAACCTTTATTATTTTTCATATCTTTCACCATACTTTTATTATACCCCATAATAAGTCAAAAAAAAAGCAAGGATACATGAAAAGTAAAGATAAAGTTCCGATAATTTTTAGAAAAGTTAGAAAAAGATGAGAATTAGATCTCCTTTTGACAGTTAAAAACCAAATTTTCTATGCTATTTCTTTCAGTTTTTGAATTTCTGTTATAGATAGACCTGTACATGTAGCAATTTGGTCTATAGTATTTATACCTAAACTTAATAAACTTTTCGCTGTTTCGATTGCTTGTTCATTCTTGCCTTTTTGTAACCCTTCACTCATGCCTTCTTTTCTAGCAATGGAAATCTCTGAGTTAAAACATTTTCTTCTATCTTCTTCTTCGCTTATGTACTCACGAAGTCTTACATCTCGATTTATAATTTCTACATCCATTTTATATTCCTCCA